>JBMYXJ010000123.1:0-7339 GCA_049608285.1 Mycobacterium sp.
CCCGCCGCGCTGAAAGCTCGGGCTTCTCCGGTCTTCTGTTCACCGAACTTGGACGCACTGCCTACCTCAACGCGGCTGTGGCATCCCAGGCCGCACCAGGTCTGGACCTGTCGACCGGCGTCGCGGTTGCTTTTCCGCGCAGTCCATTCGTCACGGCGGCAACAGCCTGGGAACTTCAGGAGGCGACGGGCGGGAAGTTCCGGCTCGGTCTGGGCACGCAAGTTCGCAAGCATGTGGAGCGGCGGTACGGGTCGAGCTTCGAGCGTCCCGGTCCACGTCTGCGCGACTACGTGCTAGCTCTGAAAGCGTGTTTCACCGCGTTCCGAACGGGGACGCTCGATCATCACGGCGAGTTCTACGACCTCGACTTCATCACTCCGCAGTGGAGTCCGGGGCCCATCGATGCGCCCGATCCCAAGGTCGACATCGCAGCGGTGAATCCGTGGATGTTGCGTATGGCAGGTGAGGTGGCAGACGGAGTTCATGTCCATCCGATCGGTGAGCCAGGGTATCTCGCACGCCACGTCGTGCCTAGGGTTGCCGACGGGGCGGTGAAGTCGGAGCGTTCACCGACCGAGATCGCGGTGATTGTGCCGGTCATGACGATCGTCGGCGACAGCGATGAAGAGCGCCACAACGAGCGTGAACTCGTGCGCGCCAGTATGAGCTTCTACGGCAGCACGCCTAACTACGCGTTCATCTGGGACGAGGCCGGGTTCGAGGGGACGACGGCCCGCATCCGTGAGAAGCAGAAGTCCGGCGACTTCGGTGGGATGGCTGCCCAGATCACCGACGACCACATCGCGACCTTTGCCACTGAGTCGACCTGGGATGACTTGGCTGACGCGCTGATCGACAAGTACGAGGGAGTTGCCAGTCGCATTGTCCTCTACAACGCCGTCGGTGATCCCGAGCGTTTCGAGCGTTACGGTGAGGTCGCCCAACGCATAGCACTGATGGCGTAACCAGTTCGCCGGGGGCGAACCTTTCGCCCGCCCTTAGGAGACCCGTATCCAGGGGTCGCAGTTCTCGGTCTTGAAGGCCACTGCCGTCTCCGAAATCTTCGCGTACATCGGGCCCAAAGAAGAATTCGCATCGACGATGTCGTCAGGGGTCGCCGCAGGTGTGCTGTGGGTTGACCACGAGCAAAATGAGATCGGGGATACATTGCCGAAAACGAAAATCAGGGGGGTCGACGGCCCCTGAGTCTGATACGTGCCCGGCGCAATATCAGCCCCTACTTGAAAGACCCCGTTTCCAGGGACTGGGCCAACCGGTTCGGCCGGAGCTGGTGCGGCAAACGCGATTGTTGTGGCGCAGGCGCCGAGCCCGGCCGATACGCGAAACCCGGTTGCTGGGTGCATTCTTCCTGTCCCTTATCCTGCTTCGTCCCAGTGCCAGCGTATGCGCAGGTGCCCTGGAGCACTGCGTGATTGGCCAAGAATCCACAACTTGGGGCGACACGACGACGAATACGCCCAGTTCCTCAGTTTGGATGACTCGAGCGATAGTAGCCGTCAGTCGGAATAGACGCGGTGTGTCGACGGGTTTCGCTAGTCAGAACTCCCAAAATGTCCACCGACTACGCAGTGTCGTATAGCCGCTGAGCGGTCACAAACTGAAGTAGGAATCCCGAGATGAATCAAACCCGGGGCAGCCAATTTCGTCGCACGCGCTGGCCGGATGACTTTGTTGCAGAGGCCAATTGCCGAGAGGTGGTGTATGCCACCGACGGGTGTTCTGAGGTCGAGCCCATGTCAATGCATACGGCGCACGGCTCCTGCAGTAGGTGGGTAATAACTCGAAAGGTGCTCGTCATATGAGGGATACAGGCAAGTCAGTACTGTTGATCGCGGGCTTATCTGTAGCGGCGGTTGTGGTAGCTCCGACCGTCGACGCTCGACCCAATTGCGATCAAACGAGGAGCACGACGGTCTGCCAAACCAACGGCAGTGTGTCGATCAAGGCCACTCCGGGGACGGTGTCGTCCCCGGACGGCCCCAGGGGGCAAATTCCATGGCAAACCGGCAGTCGTCGAACTTATGGCGGCCGTCGATGACAGTGGCGGTTCGTCTCTTGAACTGAGCGCTGAGTTCTCCAGTCCGCTGACCGCAATATGGGCGGGGCGGTGGACGGATCGAGGCTGGATGGTTCACGGTGATCCGCCCCAGCGAACGAGCGATGTACGCAGTGATCCCATGCAATCAGTGCTGCGGCTGGCACACTGGGTAGGTGGTCGATTTCGCTGCACTGGAGGCTGCCGGAATCCCCAATGCCCGCGGGCGTGCCGGCGTGATCGAGTACCTAGAGGGCCTCGGGTTCACCGCTGAGGAAATGGTCGAAGCTGAGAAGCGCGGTCGTCTCTTCGGGCTTGCCGGCGATGCTCTGCAGTGGTCGGGTCGTGAGAAGTACAGCGTGCGGCGCGCTGCCGACATATTAGGCATGCCAGCCGATGACGTTGCGCGCGCCTGGACCACACTCGGGCTGACCGTCGCCGACCTTGACCGCCCCGCATTGAGAGAGGCCGATGTCGATGCCCTGTCAACGTGGGCCGGGCTCTCCGAAGCGGTCGGCGACGACGCAGCGTCCAGGTGGTTGCGGGTGCTCGGTGCGGCAATGGCCCGGTTGGCCGAGGCCGAATCGACGGTGATTCGCGCAGCGTCACCTGACATCCACATCACCCGCACCCGTGACGAGCTCACCACCGCGCAGGCCTACCGCGCTGCCGCAGAGTTCATCCCACGAATCGGGGCGATGATCGACACCGTTCATCGCCACCATCTGGCCGCTGCCCGCACGTACTTCGAAGGCGTCATTCATGACGAGTCGGCCAGCGTACTGTGCGGCATTGGGTTTGCCGATCTGTCCGGCTTCACCGCGTTGACGCAGGTACTGACTCCCGGCGAGCTGTCGTTCTTGCTCAACGAGTTCAGCGCCACCGTCACCGATGTGGTGAGTTCCCTGGGTGGACGGGTCGTCAAGTTCATCGGCGACGAGGTCATGTGGGTGAGCTCGACGCCGGAACTGTTGGCAAAGGCCGCAGTTGATCTCATCGAGCACCCGAAAGCGACGGAGGCCGGACTGCATTTCCGGGCCGGTCTCGGCTATGGCGACGTGCTGGCCATCAATGGCGACTACTTCGGCAACGAGGTCAACCTGGCGGCCCGGCTTGTGGCGGCTGCCGCGCCCGGGCAGATCCTTGCCTCACCGGCCTTGAACGACGCACTTCCACAATGGCCGGCTTCGGTCCAGGGTCCGTTGACAATCAAGGGTTTCGACGCTCCAGTAACGCCTTACGACTTGCGCGCTGACCGTTAACAGGTCAGATGGAGCCTCGCGTGGCGGAGTAGGTGTCCTGCGGCGTCCGGTGAGTGCGGGCCGCCTTCGTGGTGCCGGCCTGGTCAGTTTCGACGATGACCGGGGAGGCGGGATGCCACGAGCATGGAGCGCGTCGTCCTGTCGCGATCGTCGCCCATCCCGACGAAAACGTCGATGGCCAGCGGCCCGAGGATCTGGGTAACCCCATGGTCGTCGTGCCCAAAAAAACCAGCCATCTCCAACATCACCGCGCCGTGGATGAGGCTCCACAACCGGCCCGCGATCGCCGACTCAGCATCATCACGGATCCGGTCAGCCGCGATCATCCGGCGCACCGCGTTCCGCAGCGCTTCGAAGGACGCCGCTCGTTCGATGCGGTCGGTGGCGGCTCCGGTGATCGTGAGGTCGGTCCGGTTGTCGGTGATCGTCGCCGGTGGCGAGATTCCGAATATGAGTTGATAGCGCTGTGGGTTCGCCAGCGCGAACCCGCGGTACGCGAGTCCCATGGCGAAGAAATCGGCCACCGGGTCCTCGGTCTCGGGGACCTCGGTGAGCGCATGGGCGAAGCGGGCAAACACCTCATCTGCGATCGCGTCGAGCAGTCCGGTTATGCCACCGAAATGGGTGTAGACGACCATTGTCGAGGCGCCGACCTCCGTGGCTACCTTGCGAACGTTGAGCGCCGGCGGGCCGCCCTCTTCGAGCAGGCGAATGCCGGCCTCGATCAGCCGGTCCCGGACGCTGGCGCTCACCGTTGCAATCCTGCCATAACGGTGTTATACAGGACTTGATTATAACGATGTTATGGAGGTGCGCCATGACGAACCGCTATCTAGAAGGCGACTTCGCCCCTCTGCACGAGGAGTACACGCTCACCGACCTTGAGGTCACCGGGACGATCCCGGACCACCTGGACGGGCGCTACTTACGTAACGGTCCCAATCCGATCGGGGCGGTTGACCCCGACCTGTACCACTGGTTCCTGGGCGATGGGATGGTGCACGGCATTCGCATTCGTGACGGGAAGGCCGACTGGTACCGCAACCGCTGGGTGCGTGCGCCGCAGGCGGCGAGGATGCTGGGCGAGCAGCCACCGGCCGGGCACATCGGAGTGTCGCAGATCGGCGCTAACACCAATGTGATGGGGCACGCGGGCAAAACCATCGCATTAGTTGAAGCCGGCATCGCGAACTACGAGCTCACCGACGAGTTGGACACCGTTGGCGTATGCGACTTCGACGGGACGTTGACCGGCGGGTATACCGCACATCCCTGGCGCGACCCGGAAACCGGTGAGCTGCATGCCGTTTCCTACAGCGTGCACCGCGGCAACCGAGTGCAATACTCGGTGATCGGGGTCGACGGTCGGGCGCGGCGCGCGGTAGACATCGAGGTGGCCGGCAGCCCGATGATGCACAGCTTCTCTCTGACCGAGCGGCACGTCGTGTTCTACGACCTGCCAGTCACGTTCGACGCTGCGCAATTCGCGGCGATGGCCGTGCCACGTGGACTGCGCCTGCCCGCCCGACTCTTGCTGTCGGCTTTGATAGGCCGGGTCCGCACCCCAGATCCGATCGCCGCGCGGCAGTGGGGGCTCAAAACCTCCGACCGACGGCTCCCGTACTCGTGGAATCCCAAGTATCCAGCACGTGTCGGCGTGATGCCACGGGAGGGCGACAATACCGATGTTCGCTGGTTCGACGTCGAGCCCTGCTATGTGTTCCATCCGATGAATGCCTATGACGAGGGTGAGACCATCGTGCTCGACGTGGTGCGACACCAGAAAATGTTCGACACCGAGCGTCTGGGCCCAAACGAGGGGCCGCCAACGTTGGATCGCTGGACGGTCGATCTCGTCGACGGCAAGGTACGTGAATCGCGCTTCGACGATCGCCCGCAGGAGTTCCCACGCACCGACGATCGCCTCGTCGGCAAGCGGCATCGGTACGGATACGCCCCCGTGGTCGGGGAAGGCGCGACCGGCAGCAATACATTGCTCAAGCATGACTTCGTTCGTGGCGGGACAGAGTCGCGTTCGTTCGAGACCGAAAAAGCGCTCGGCGAGTTCGTCTTCCACCCTTCGTCCCCTGATGCCGCAGAGGACGAAGGCGTCCTCATGGGCTATGTGTATGACCGCCCAACCGATCGCAGTGAGCTAGCGATTCTCGACGCGCAAACCCTGCAGAACATCGGCAGCATCAAGCTGCCGCATCGGGTGCCGACCGGATTCCATGGCAACTGGGTGCCGACCGTCGGGTGACGGATGTATACCGCCGAGCTCGGCGACCAGCGGATGTGGCGCTTGATAGCGCTCAGGTCTTCGTGACACAGGCACTACACCATGCAGGCCGGCCGATGTGAGCCATTTCGCACAGCGTTGTAAGGATTTTCACGGGCTGCTCACAGGGGCTGTTGAAGGTACCTAGGTATACGTTGGACGTGAGCTTCGACGACTGGTGGCAGAAGGCCCATAAACACCCCGACTCCGAGCCGATCCATCATGGCGTTGGACTCGCCGTCCTGCGCCAGGACAAAGTACCGCTGACCCGTGAGCAGGTCGAGATTGCCGAGGGTATGGTCGCATTGGAGATTCTGGCCCGAGGTGAAGAACCGTGGACGTACCGGTTGGCCGTTTCACATATCTGCGGTGAAGATCCGGTTTCTCCGCAGACCAGTCCCCGTATCGACAGGGGCGAACCGTCGTGGTCATCGTTGTACAGGGGACGATCCCGCAATGCCCGCCGCGGCAGCCGTTTGCGGTCAGCGACTCAGCTAGGATTCGAGTTTCACGACTGGACCGCGCCCGAAACGGCTCCCAGATCGGCTGCAGGAGTAGCGAACTCACAGCCCTGAGAACGGTGAGCAGCTAGGCATTTCACCGTGGCGAACTAATTCGACGGCGGGCGCTTACTATCGGAGCCCACCCAGAATCGGTCGACTGCCTGGTTGCCACGGAACTTGATTCCTCGCGTATGCGGAGCCCGCGACTGTCCCAGGCGTCGCCTTGATGGACACACTGCCGCTGCTCCTTTGGCAGATCGTCGTGCCGCCCGCTTCGTCGCAGAACGCTCGGGCGTCTGCGGCGGGGGCCGCCATAACCGAGGCTGCCACGACCGCTACTCCGGCCATGCCAGCCAGCAACAGCGATGATTTCCCTTGATCTTTCATAGACCGCACCTTTCTGGCTATGCCGCAATTCTACGAGAAGTGTTGTGACGCACGCCACAACGTGTGCCACACTCCCAGGAAACCCACCGCGCGCGGCCAGGAAAGCGATTACCGTTGGTATTGAACTAGAACACGTATCAGTTCGTGTACGCGCTATGGAGGAACGCGCATGCGCTCTGGGTTCTGCGATCAGTTCGACATCGGCATCGCCCAGGGCGGCGAGGGTGGCGGGCACTGCGGTGAGGTCGGCCCAGTGATCCTGTGGCCAAAGGGTTTTCTAAGGAGCGGCGAGGGGAAGGTCAGCGACTGGTTCCTGATATCCACTCCAAGCCAGCTACGGGGACGAACCCCGCAGAAACAGCTACCCGCGCGCCGGGCCGGCCTGCCGCTATCGGCCAGATCGGCAGCGCTGGACTCGCAATAGGTTCAGACTCGGTGTGTACGTGGCGGATGCCCGAAGGCGGGAGGGGACATACTGATGACGACACCCGAGACGGTTCGCGCTCGGCGCGGGGGCGTTCGGCTACATGGGGTCGACAAGACCTACGGGACAGGCGAGGCCACCGTAGCGGCGTTACAGGGCATCGACCTGGACATCGAGGAGGGCCAATTCGTTGCCATCGTCGGTGAAAGCGGCTCGGGTAAGACCACACTGCTGAATGTCATCGGCGGCATCGAATCCGCGGACGGCGGGTCGATCGTCGTCGCTGGCGAAGACATTTCCGGTCGCAAGCCTCACACGTTGAGCGAGTTCCGTCGCGACCACGTCGGTTTCATCTTCCAGTTCTTCAATCTGATCCCAACGCTGACGGCGCAGGAGAACGTTGAGGTAATAGTCGAGTTGACCGGGCGC
>JBMYXJ010000124.1:0-7333 GCA_049608285.1 Mycobacterium sp.
CAGAAAAAGGTATAGGAAAACGAACAACAGTAGAAGAATACAGAGAGACCAATAGAGCAGGTTCAGGTGTTATTTCTATGAAATTAAGTGCTAAAACAGGAAGTGTTGTTGGCGCTGTACTTGTTGATGAAGCACAAGACTTAATGATCTTAACTTCAATTGGTAAAATGATTAGAGTAGATATGCAAACAATAAGAAAAGCTGGTAGAAATACTTCTGGTGTAATCATTGTAAATGTAGAAAAAGGTGATAAAGTAGTTTGTGATGCAGCAATGACAGCAATTGCGAATGATCAACGCGGCCTAAGAAATTCGTCGCCTTGTACACCCTGTGCTTGCGGGCCTGCTCTTTGAGGAAATCGAGCTGGGTGCCGTCTCCGGCGATGGTCAGCGTGGTCCCGGGATGCGTGCGACGGATCCGGGGTAGCGCGGCGATCGCGTCATGTATCCCCTTTTCGTATTCCAGGCGGCCGAAGTACAGCAGCTCGGCGGGTCCGGAATGTCGACGACGCGCGGCAAAGGGCCAACCTTGGGTGTCAATCCCGTTGCGGATCACCGAGATATTCTCGAGTTCTGGGCCGAACAGTGCGCTGATCTCATCTCGCATCGACGCCGAGCAGGCGATCAGCGAGTCCGATTCGCGCACGAGCCATGACTCCAGCGCATGTACCTGCCGGCTCACCGAGCCCGACACCCAGCCCGAATGTCGACCCGCTTCGGTGGCGTGAATGGTGGAAACCAGTGGTACGTCGAAGGACTGAGCCAAGGCGATCGCCGGATGCGCGACCAGCCAGTCGTGGGCGTGGACTACGTCGGGCCGCCAGTCGGCAAGTCCGAGGCCGGCGCGGACCATCGCATGGCCCATGGCCAGCGTCCAGGCCATCATGTCCGCTCCGAAGGTGAACTCGTGCGGGTCCTCGGCGGCGGCAATGACACGTACGCCCTCGGCGATTTCGTCGGTGCTCGGATGCGAGTGTGGGTCGGTGGCCGTCGGCCTGCGGCTGAGCACGACCACTTCGTGGCCCGCCGTGACGAGTTCGGTCGCCAGGTGGTGCACGTGGCGGCCGAGCCCGCCGATCACCACCGGCGGGTATTCCCACGACAGCATCAGGATCTTCATCTTCATGCGCTCGGCAGCCTGCGTGCGTCGAGTGCTCCGAAAAGGCCGTCAGCGCGGTTCCAGCCCTCGGCGAGACGCTGCGCGTGCTGACGCCGACCCGCCGCCAGCGCTCCCGCGATTTCGCGGGTGGCATGTGCGTGCAGGTGGGCGCGGTATCGCGCGTAGTCGGCAGCCGAATCCTTGCTGACCATGAAAGGCCAGTCGCTCGACACGGTGAGCAGCGTCTCGCGCAGTATCTGATCGGCGACGAAATCCCTCGACGTGGGCGGGCCGAGCGATCCCGAAGTCCCCGGTTGGGCCAGTGCTTTGTCGACGGTTGTCAGCGCAGTGTCGACGACCTCGCCGTTGAGCTGGACAAGGTCGGCCACCTGCTCGCCCCCCCACACCTGCCAGTCCTTGCCCGAGCCCCACGAGCTTGGCGGCAGGTCGACGGGAGCGCCGACGTAGCCGTCGGCTACCGCGTCAGACAGTGTGCCGACGCGTATCCCAGCGGCCGGGAGCGCACGCAGGACCCGTTCGAGCCAGGCGGGGCCTTCATACCACCAGTGGCCGAACAGTTCGGTGTCGAATGCTGCGATGACGTGGGCGGGACGGCCGATGCGCGCACCCTCGTTGGTCAAGCGCTGCCGCACTGTTTCGACGAAGTCGGCCACGTGGGCATCCACGGCGGCGTCGGCGCGCTCCGGGTCATAGGGAGCCTTGGCGTCCGAAGCCACGTTGCGGCCGGTCACCCGGGCGGGTTTGAGTCCGGCCGCGTGATCGTAGGTGTGGAAATCGCGATAGGCAGAGTGGCCGGGATAGCCGGACCTGGGGGACCAGACGCGGTAGCTGACCTGAAGGTCGCGGCCGAACGCCGTCACGTCGGAACCGGCGACCGGCCGACCTAGTGCGGTGTCTCCGTGCAGCGACGGACCGTCGACCATGAAGTGGCAGACACCGGCGTTGGCATAGTCGAGCTCCATCCCGGGCGCGTACGCGCACTCGGGAGCCCAGATCCCTTGTGGTGTGTGGGAAAACCTCTGCTTGGCGTCCGCCAGCCCCTCGTGTAGTGCGAACTCACGAAGCCGGGGATGCAGCAAGGGCTGGAACGGGTGGGCCAGCGGGCCGCCCAGCAGCTCGATCACCTCTCCGTCGAGCAGCTCGCGCAACACCGGGCTGCCGCCGTGGCGCCACAACGTTTCGAACTCTGTGAGCTCACGAGCTGCTTCGGCGTACTGGTAGGAGCCCAACTTGCGCAATGACTCTGGTGTTGTCGCCGGCCCACTGCCTGAAGATGTCCGGATATGTGCCGCTTCTAGTGCACGCAGCTGCCAGTTGCTCAGCCATTGATGCATCCCCTGGAGGCAATAGGGGTCATCGAGCTGTGCGGCCACCACTGGTGTGACGCCGAGGGTGACCAGGTGCCTGCGGTTCTCGGCCGCAAGGGTGCGTAACACGCGCGCCAGCGGCAGATAGGCCGCCGACCACGACTGATAGAGCCATTCCTCGCCGACCGGCCAGCGCCCGTGATGCGCCAGCCAGGGTAGATGGGTGTGTAGGACCAGCGTGAAGAGTCCGGGGACCTGCGGCCCGCCGGTTCCGGGACTTGAGCGGCTCACGGCCGAACCGCGATCGCCACCAGATCCAGGCTGTCATCGATGTCTCTGGGGGCACCTGGGTCGGATTCTGTGCCAGGTTCGAGGGTGGGGGCCACCAAGTCGAACGGGGTGGGGGCCACCAAGTCGAAGTCGTCGGTGCTCACCGAGGCAACGTCGGCAAGCAGATCGGCCGGCCACGGTGCGTCGGCAAGAGCGCGCGAGATCTGGGCTTCGATGATCGATCCGCCGTGGCGAGCATCCAGCTCGGCAAGACGGCGGCCATGGAAAACCCCGTAGAGGGCTTCGATTTCAAAGCCAGCCGACTCCAGCAGCTCGGTGAGCTCAGCGGCGTTCAGCTCGCGGGTGTGAAACGGGTTCACAGGCGTGTCGCTACCTGGGGAAAAGGTGATGCGGTTCGGGGTCGACATCAACAGGACTCCGCCCGGTCGCAGCACCCGAAGGCACTCGGCGACGAACTGTCCCTGGTCCCAGAGATGTTCAATCACCTGGAAGTTGACCACTACATCAACAGCACTGTTGGAGAGCGGGAGCTGAGCGAGATTTCCCCGGCGCATGTCGACGCGGGGGTAGCGCTTGCGGACGTGCGCCACCGCCGATTCGTCGTAGTCGAGGCCAATCACGTGGCGTGCGACGCCGGCGATAAGGTCGGCGCCGTAGCCTTCGCCGGAACCTGCCTCGAGTACGTCGCGGTCGACGCAGCGGTCGGCCAGCCGCCGGTAGACGACTTCGTGGCGGCGGAACCAGTAATTCTCCTCGGTGAGGCCGGGCACGGTCCTCTCGCCGGTCAGCGTCATGGGAGCTGCCGTCGGAGGCTTGTCAGGCGTCCCCGACCCGGTAACAGTTGCGCTCATTGCTAGGCAGGCTAACCCGTAACCGTCCGGGGACGAATTGCTCGTCTACCTTGGCCGGTTCGAAGGGCTGGCAGATCGCGAACGTCGACCAGCTATGGTGATCCTGCAAACCAACACAAGTTACTAGCGGGTAACTAGTGATGATTGCTAGGCAACGTGATCATGCAGGCCGGTCGCCGGCCCCGTCTAGGAGGACGAACCAGAGTCATGACGAACATCGTGGTCCTGATCAAACAGGTCCCAGACACATGGTCGGAGCGCAAGCTGACCGAGGGCGACTGGACCCTCGATAGGGAGGCCGCCGACGCCGTGCTCGACGAGATCAACGAGCGCGCCGTCGAGGAGGCGCTGCTGATCAAGGAGCGCGAAGGCGGTGAAAGCTCGGTCACCGTCCTGACCGCGGGCCCGGCGCGTGCCACCGAGGCGATCCGCAAGGCTTTGTCGATGGGTGCGGACAAGGCGGTCCACTTGCTCGACGACGGCATGCACGGCTCCGACGTGGTTCAGACCGGCTGGGCTCTGGCCCGTGCGCTGGGCACCGTCGAGGGCACCGAGTTGGTCATCGCCGGTAATGAGGCCACCGACGGGGTCGCCGGCGCGGTTCCGGCGATTGTGGCCGAGTACCTGGGCCTGCCCCAGCTGACACATCTGCGCAAGGTCACTGTTGAGGGTGGCAAGGTCAGCGGAGAGCGCGAGACAGACGACGGTCTGTTCACCGTCGAGGCCCCACTGCCGGCTGTCATCAGCGTGAACGAGAAGATCAACGAGCCCCGTTTTCCGTCCTTCAAAGGCATCATGGCTGCCAAGAAGAAGGAAGTGACCACGCTGACTCTGGCCGACATCGGTGTAGAGGCCGACGAGGTCGGCGTCGCCAACGCCGGATCCAAGGTGCTGTCATCGACCCCCAAGCCGCCAAAGGCCGCAGGTGAGAAGATCACCGACGAGGGCGAGGGTGGCACCAAGATCGCCGAGTACCTGGTCGGCCAAAAGATCATCTAGCCGAAATAGTCCAACACCTCCCCACTCACTGACGACATAAGAGGCGAACGAAACCCATGGCTGAAGTACTTGTGCTCGTGGAGCACGCCGAAGGTGCACTGAAGAAGATCAGCGCTGAATTGATCACCGCCGCGCGCGCGCTGGGCGAGCCCGCCGCTGTGGTGGTGGGCAAGCCCGGCACCGCCGACCCGCTCGTGGACGGGTTGAAGGCTGCCGGCGCTGCCAAGATCTACGTCGCTGAGTCCGACGACGCAGAGAACTACCTGATCACCCCCTATGTGGACGTGTTGGCCGCGCTGGCCGAGTCGGCCAGCCCCGCTGGCGTGCTCCTGGCCGCGAGTGCCGACGGCAAAGAGATCGCCGGCCGGCTGGCTGCCCGCATCGGTTCCGGCCTTCTGGTGGATGTCGTTGAGGTCAAAGAAGGCGCGGTAGGCATACATTCCATCTTCGGTGGAGCCTTCACCGTGGAGGCCCAGACGGTCGGTGACAGCCCGGTGATCACTGTGCGGCCCGGGGCGATCGAGGCTGAGCCTGCCGACGGGGCTGGAGAGGTTGTCAGCGTCGAGGTACCTGCTGCCGCCGAGAATGCGACGAAGATCACCTCGCGTGAACCGGCTGTGGCCGGTGACCGTCCCGAGCTGGCGGAGGCGACTGTCGTCGTGGCCGGCGGTCGCGGCGTCGGCAGTGCGGAGAACTTCGGGGTCGTCGAGGAGTTGGCGGACTCACTCGGTGCCGCTGTCGGTGCATCGCGCGCTGCCGTCGACTCCGGGTACTACCCCGGCCAGTTCCAGGTCGGGCAGACCGGAAAAACGGTGTCCCCGCAGCTCTACATCGCGTTGGGGATCTCCGGGGCAATTCAGCACCGCGCCGGCATGCAGACGTCGAAGACGATCATCGCCGTAAACAAGGACGAAGAGGCGCCTATCTTCGAGATCACCGACTTGGGCATAGTGGGAGACCTGTTCAAGGTGACCCCGCAGCTGACCGAGGCAGTCAAGGCACGCAAGGGCTAGGTTTCCGCCGCGTCAATCGGACACCAGCGCGCCGCCCTTGGCCGGCAGTCTTCGCTGCTCCCCGCCCACGATTCTGTCGCGGCACCGCGGGATGGCGAGAGCCTCGAGCTGAGCACTAATGGTTCCGTCCGACGCGGCGTTACCCGGCTGAGCGGTTTAGGTTCCGTCGACCCCGCCGGTATGCACGAGTGGCTCTGAGCACCCCGCCTGCCGTGTACATGAACGCTAAGACTGACAGCACAATCAAAACGAAAAACATCGGGAGCCAATCAGATCTGCTGTGGTCCACGCCCCACCAAACGTAGGTGAACAGCACAGTGAACAGGAACGCCACCACACCGCGCCAGCGATCCAGATAGGGGTTCACGGCATCGCGCGCAGCGTGTTCATGATCGACGCGAGCGACGAGGTCGTCGATGCGCAGGTAAATGGATCGCTGAAGTTCCGCCCGACGGTGAGTTTGCTCAACGGGAAGTCGATCGAGCAGGTCGAGGTCTTCCTTGACCGGTCCCCGCAGATCCGGGCTCTTCAGGAAATTCATCGCAACAACACCGAGCACCAGTCCGCCCAAGACGGGGGCTGCGCCTATCAAGAGTTGGATCAGATCATCCATGGCGTCTTCTCCTTTCCTCGGATCATCGGCATTGCAGGCAGCATCCCGGGCCTGCGGCGAGGTCGTTCACACCCAGAGCAGCCGTACGCGACATTATCGTTTGTTACCGAACAGGCCAGCTCAGCAGCGGTGAATCGGCCAGCTTGGATGCGGTGAGCGGCCCCCGGGCCTATATCGGCGATGGCACATTGCCGCCGCGCTAGGAGGCCGCTGGCGCGGAGGTGAGTCCAGGTCGGCGCAGGTGGCGGGCTCCGGCTGCGGTGCGGGGCGAGTGCTGGCGGCGTGAGCACAGTGGGATCCTCAGGCCCGCGACGGCTATTGTGGAACGGTTATGTCTGCGTCGGTGTCCTCTCTCAAGCCGGTGTACTTCGACCACGCCGCCACCACCCCTATGCGTCCCGAGGCGATCGAGGCGATGATCGCTGAGCTGGCGACGGTCGGTAACCCCTCCTCGCTGCACGGCTCCGGCCGGGTAGCGCGGCGCCGGTTGGAGGAGTCGCGTGAGACGCTGGCCAAGTTACTGGGGGCTCGTCCGTCGGAAGTGATCTTCACCGCCGGCGGCACCGAGAGTGACAACCTGGCCGTCAAGGGCATCTACTGGGCTCGCCGTGAGTTATCGCCGCAACGGCGTCGTATCGTGACCACACCCATTGAGCATCATGCGGTCCTGGATGCTGTGCAGTGGCTTGTGGAGCACGAAGGCGCTGAAGTCACCTGGATACCGGTAGACGACGTCGGCTCCGTGACCCCCGCCGCTATGCGCTCTGCTATCGGCGATCCCGCCGATGTCGCCCTGATTTCAGTGATGTGGGCTAACAACGAAGTTGGCACGGTCATGCCGATGGCCGAACTAGCCTCCGTTGCAGCCGAGTTCGGTATTCCCATGCACAGCGATGCGATCCAGGCCGTCGGCCAGATCCCTGTGGGCTTCAGCGGCAGTGGACTCTCGGCGATGAGTGTGACTGCCCACAAGTTCGGCGGCCCAACGGGAGTGGGCGCTTTGCTGTTGCGTCGCGATACGGCATGTATGCCACAGCTTCACGGGGGCGGACAGGAGCGGGACGTGCGTTCGGGCACTCAGGATGTAGCCGGCGTGGTGGGTATGGTCGCTGCCGCACGGGCTGCTGTCGACGCTACGGA
>JBMYXJ010000125.1:0-7310 GCA_049608285.1 Mycobacterium sp.
TCGGTAAGTCCTCGGCGGGCACACTGCGCCGAGTGCTGGCACTGCAGACCGATCCCTACACTGTCGCTCCATTGTGGCCCGACTCGGTCAGCATGGCCGGGCTGCAGGCCCGCTTCGGACTGGACTCGGGCAAGTGGACCGCCGAGCAAATGGCTCAGGTCGCATTGGATGCGATGGCGGCCTCGCCGCGAGTGGACTCACTCGAGGCCGCAGACAGCGTCGAGGAGCTGTTGGGGCGCCCTTACTTCGCAGATCCGTTGCGCCGCCACGATATCGCCCCGATCACCGACGGCGCCTCAGCGATCGTGCTGGCGGCCGGCGACCGGGCCCGCGAGCTGCGGGAGCGACCGGCGTGGATCACCGGTTTCGAGCACCGGATCGAGACGCCTGTGCTGGGCGCTCGCGATCTGACCGCCTCGCCTTCGACCGCGGCTTCGGCGCACGCGGCCACGGGTGGGGATGCCTCCTCCATCGAGGTTGCCGAGCTCTATGCGCCGTTCAGCCATCAGCAACTCATCCTCAAAGAAGCGATCGGTCTGCCCGAGAGCACCACGATCAATCCGTCGGGTGGGGCACTGTCGGCGAATCCGATGTTCTCAGCAGGTTTGGAGCGCATCGGTCTCGCCGCCCGGCACATCTTCGATGGCAACGCCTCACGGGTGCTGGCCCATGCGACGAGCGGACCTGCGCTGCAACAGAATCTGGTGGCCGTGCTTGAAGGAGAAGCCTGATGGCTGCAAAAACTGGGAAGAACCTCGCCGCCGTTTTGGGCACCGGACAGACGAAGTACGTCGCCAAGCGCAAGGACGTCTCGATGAACGGCCTGGTACGCGAGGCGATCGATCGGGCATTGGCGGACGCCGGTGCCACGATGGCCGATATCGACGCAGTCGTCGTAGGCAAGGCGCCGGACTTCTTCGAGGGCGTCATGATGCCCGAGCTCTTCATGGCCGACGCCACCGGCGCGACTGGTAAGCCGTTGATCCGGGTGCATACCGCCGGTTCGGTGGGTGGCTCGACGGCGGTCGTGGCGGCTAGCCTGGTCCAGTCGGGCAAGTACCGGCGCGTCCTGACCATGGCCTGGGAGAAGCAGTCTGAGTCCAATGCCATGTGGGCGCTGAGCATTCCGGTTCCGTTCACCAAGCCCGTCGGCGCGGGAGCGGGCGGCTACTTTGCACCACATATCCGCGCCTACATCCGCCGCTCGGGAGCACCAACCCACATCGGTGCGATAGTGGCGGTGAAAGACCGGCTCAACGGTACGAGAAATCCGCTGGCCCATCTGCATCAACCCGACATCACACTGGAGAAGGTGATGGAGTCCCCCATGCTGTGGGACCCGATCCGCTACGACGAGACCTGTCCGTCATCTGACGGCGCCGCAGCGATGGTCATCGGTGACGAACCGAGCGCCGACGCGCTCGTCGCACAGGGCCATCCAGTGGCCTGGATTCACGCCACCGCGCTACGTACTGAACCGCTGGCCTATGCCGGCCGCGACCAGGTCAACCCGCAGGCAAGTCGGGACGCCGCCGCAGCCCTGTGGAAGGCCGCCGGGATCACCAGCCCAATCGATGAGATTGACGTCGCGGAGGTGTACGTACCGTTTTCATGGTACGAGCCGATGTGGCTGGAGAGTCTCGGCTTCGCCCAAGAAGGCGCAGGGTGGAAGCTCACCGAGGCCGGCGAAACCGCGATGGAGGGCCGCATTCCGTTTAATCCCTCCGGCGGCGTTCTCTGCTCAAACCCGATCGGGGCCTCAGGCATGATTCGCTTCGCCGAGTCCGCCATCCAGGTAATGGGTAAGGGCGGCGATCACCAGGTCAAGGGCGCACGAAAAGCCCTGGGCCACGCGTACGGCGGCGGCGCCCAGTACTTCTCGATGTGGGTCGTCGGCGCGGACAAACACGGCAAGCCGACACCATAAGCCGGTATACCTGCAGCGTCGCGATGGGGCGGTCACCGAGACCTCGCCGCGGCCAGCGTCACCGACGACATCGTCACCCCCTGGGGGTTCGACGGCTTGGGCTTCGACGGCTTGGGCTTCGACGCACCGGTCGAACGGAAGAACGACTCACTCAAACGGTTCGCCGACACCTGCATCCACTCGGGTCGGCAGGACTAGGTCTGGCAACGAAATCGCGATGGGATTGCGCACACGAGCACTAAAACTGTAACGTGTTCTAATTATAGACACATCGTTGGGAGGCCCAGGTGAGCACCGTTACCGCAGGCGTTCGTGAGATTGACACCGGCATTCTGCCCGATCGGTACGCAAGGGGCTGGCATTGCCTAGGCCCGGTCAAGGATTTCCGGGACGGCAACCCGCACGGCGTCGAGGCCTTCGGCACCATGCTGGTGGTGTTCGCCGACTCCCAGAATGAGCTCAAGGTGCTCGACGGCTACTGCCGTCACATGGGCGGCAACCTGGCCCAGGGCACCATCAAGGGCGACGAGGTCGCCTGTCCGTTCCACGACTGGCGCTGGGGCGGCGACGGTAAGTGCAAGCTAGTTCCCTACGCCAAGCGCACGCCTAGGATGGCGCGAACCCGGGCCTGGCAGACCGACGTCAGGGGCGGCCTGCTGTTTGTCTGGCACGACCCCGAAGGCAACCCGCCACAACCCGAGGTTCGCATCCCTGAGATACCCGAGTTCGCCGATGACAACTGGACTGACTGGCGGTGGAACACGCTGCTCATCGAGGGCTCCAACTGCCGCGAGATCATCGACAACGTCACTGACATGGCGCACTTCTTCTATATCCACCTCGGGCTGCCGACGTACTTCAAGAACGTCTTCGAAGGTCACATCGCCAGCCAGTACCTGCACAACGTGGGCAGACCAGACGTGCAGGACATGGGCACCGCCTACGGTGAAGCGCATTTGGACTCTGAGGCCAGTTATTTCGGGCCCTCGTTCATGATCAACTGGCTGCACAACAACTACGGCGGTTACAAGGCCGAGTCGATCCTGATCAACTGCCACTATCCGGTCAGCCTGGACTCTTTCGTGCTGCAGTGGGGGGTCATCGTCGAGAAGCCCAAAGGCCTCGACGACAAGACCACCGAGAAGCTGTCGAAGAACTTCACCGACGGTGTCAGCAAGGGCTTCCTGCAAGACGTCGAAATCTGGAAGCACAAGACACGCATCGACAACCCGCTGCTGGTCGAGGAGGACGGCGCGGTGTATCAGATGCGGCGTTGGTATGAGCAGTTCTACGTCGACGTTGCCGACGTCACCCCGGACATGACCGACCGCTTCGAGGTGGAGGTCGACACCACCGCCGCAGTCGAGAAGTGGCAAGTCGAGGTCGACGAAAATCTGCAGACCCTGGAAGCTGAGAAGCAGGCGACATGAGCCCGCAGCCGGACGTGGATCGGCTCGCTCGGTCAATGCTTCTGCTGCACGGTGTACACGATGAGGAGCACGAGCACGGTCCCCGCTCAGGCCTCGTAGTCGGCAGTAACGGATCGTGGCGCAAGGCGCCGGATTTCGCCTCCGATCCCGCCCGAGCCGCTGCGGTCCGAGAGAGCACCCTGCGCGACCGTGAGCGATACCTCACTTCCGGCCTGGTGCCCATCGACTGCCGCTTCTGCCATGTCGCGGTTGCGGTCAAGAAGCTCGGCCCCGAGCACACGGCAGTGCAGTGGAACGCCGAAGCCACTCAACACTGTGCGCATTTCGCCGAGATCCGCGAGTCCGGCGGAGACCCGGCGAGAGCACGCTCCTGCCCGCGGTTGACGGACAGCATCAGGCACGCCGTGGCGGAAGGTTGCCTGGAGGAAGTCTCCTCGGCCCCATTCCCCGGTGACGGCTGAACGAGGCGCGCCTCAGCGGCCCTTGAACTGCTCCCTGACCTGTTCATCGGTCAGGCCATAATCGGCCAGCGAGTAGGCGTGCTTGGGAGCGCGCGGACCCTTCTGGCTCTCAGCATGCATATCGGTCATCGCCGCACGGGCCGCATCGGTGAAGTCGATGTCGAACTGACGGTAGATGCCTTCGACCGCGGCTATCGGATCCTTGATGAACTCGAAGTAGTCGACATCACAGAACTGTGCCGCATCGTGCTTTGCACGCTCAGCATCGAACAAGTGCAAACCTCGCGACCAGGTCTCCAACGAATCCCGCCCGATCACCTCGCCGGAGAAGCTGTTCGACCAGCCTTCGGTGGTGTGCTGCGCCAACGAACACATCGACGCCATGATGGTCTCGGCCGGCCGGTGACACTGCACCACCAGAGCGTCAGGGTAGGCCGCGAACAATGCATCGAGCGCGAACAGGTGGCTGGGATTCTTCAGCACCCACCGCTTCTCGCGGTCGTTAAGCCCTATCAGCTGAAGGTTCTTCCGATGCCGCTGGTACGACTTGGTCCAGTCCTGTCGCGCAAGCCATTGCGAGTAGGTCGGTAGGTGCGCCAGCGTCTCATAGGACACCGAGTGCAGAGACTGGCGAAGCAACTGCCAGCATTCCTCCACCTCGTCGGCGGTCATGTAGTGCAGCCCGGTGTAGTCGGGATTTTCCTGGTGCGCCTTGCTGAACTGAGCATCGAGTTGCTGGAAAACCGGGTTCTGCGACCACGTTTCACGCGGGGGCCGAGGCTGCGGAAACTCTGCGAGCCAGAGCTCAAGCCCCTGGTGCCCCGGGTCGGCGGTGAGTAGCCGATGAATGAGGGTGGTGCCCGTGCGTGGCAGTCCGGTCACGAAGATCGGACGCTGGATGCTCACCTCGGCGTGCTGAGGGTACTGCTTGAACGCCGCCTCCGAAACCAACCGGGCGACCAAGGCATTTCTGACAAAGAAGCGGTGCATCTTGCTGCCCTGCTCGGTGAGGTCGGCGTCGCAGCGGAACGACTCAAGCAGCACCCCGAGCGCTTCGCGGTAGTTGTCGTCGTCGATACCAAAGTCATCTAGCCCACAGGCCTTGACAGCTGACGCATGCAGATCCTCGACGGTCCCCACATCGGTGCGCGGCCCGGTCACGCCTTGTACTCCCCACAGTTCACGTCCAGAGCCTGGCCGGTAATACCGCTGGATAGGTCACTGGCCATGAACAGGATTGCCGAAGCCACCTCGTCTTCGGTGGGCAGGCGTTTGAGGTCAGAGGATACCGCTGTGGCCTGGTAGATCTCATCGACGGTGGTGCCATACTTGCTTGCCTGATGGCTGAAGTAGCTCTCCAGGGTGCCGCCCCAGATATAACCGGGAAGAACCGAATTCACCCGGATACCTTGCCCTCCCAGCTCGGTGGCCAGCGATTGTGACATTGCCAGCAACGCAGACTTGGCCATCTTGTACGCTCCGTACTTTGCCTGCGAATGCCGCACAACCATTGAGTTCACGTTGACCACAGAGCCTTTGGACTCAGCGAGCGCCGGGGTGAAACCCTGGATCATCCGCAGCGCTCCGAACACGGTCAACTCGATGGCCTCACGCATATGCTCGAATGTGGTGTTGGCCAACGGCTTCATCGAGGGTACTCGGAAAGCATTATTGATCAGCACGTCAACCCTGCCGTATGCCTTCATGGACTCATCGACGAGATTGCTCACCTGAGCCTCGTCGGTGATGTCGGTGCCGATCGACACGGCACGCCGACCGAGGTCGGCGACCTGCTTGGCAACCTCTTCTAACCGCTCGACGGTTCGAGCGGCCAGTACCAGATCCGCTCCACTCTCGGCACATCGACGGGCCAGAGTGGTTCCCAACGCAGGTCCGACGCCACTGATGACGACAACCTTGCCCTCGAGAAGTCGTCCGGAATCAGGCATGTGCTATCCCACCATCCTTTCGCCAATATGCTTCTGCCGTAATGCGATCCGAGCACGCCAGTCATCCCTGGAGATCTTGTTCGACTCGAAGTACGGTAGGGCCTCGGGCACTCTATCGAACTCAACAAGGTCGACGGTCGGACCGTCGGCCTCGCTGAGCTTGCGCGAGACCCGCTGCCAGCGAAACTGCAGATAGCCTTTGCGGTGCCCCAGTGTCTCGACCCAGTTGACGACGCCTGGGTTCTTATCAGATACCACTATACGAATCATGTTGTCTGGATCCGCTTGGGCCTGAGTGCCGTTCAGCGAAGTCTGATGGTTGATGTAGTCCAATGAGATGTACCACAGGCTGCCGAGCTGGAACCCGAGGTACGGTGCGTCGGTGACGGGCAGGGTGATGACCAGCGCCTGGTCCTCGGCCAGGTCGAACCGTCCGGCTGACGAATACTGGGTGGCCAACCCGCCTGGCGTCAGGCGCGGCGAAACCACCGTGTTGGCCGGGCTGTCCGTATAGAACCACTGCGGGAACTGCAGCCAGGTCTTGACGCGCTGGACCAGTTGTTTACCCGCTACGGCATAACGTTTTTCGAGCAACTCACGGGTCAGTCCGGGCGGGGCAGTGCCTACGGTGTCGGTCCGGGCTATCGAGAAGGTCCCGCGCTGCGCGGACCAATCGTTGTACACCTCACGGATGACGAGTTGAGCCGGGCCTGCAGGTGTGAATCGCCACTCGAAGGTACCGTCGTCGGCGATATCGAGCCTGCGGTCGTCGAACGCGGTCTCGCTGTCGGGCACGTTGTCGTCGGTGTATTCACCTCCCAGCAGCTGAAAACTCACATCGGTGGTGGTACCGCGGGTGCCCGTCACCACGTATTCATGGCCGGGTTGCACACGCGTACCGAAGTACATCGTGTCCGGGTTATCCAGGCCCATCTTGGTGAAGGGACCGGTGCCTGTGTGCAGGAACGGGTGGTCGCGGTCGTAATCGAACGCCACCTGCGTGCAAGCTGCGATGCAGCCGGCCAGGTACTGCAAACCCTCAAGGAGATCGGCCTCGGACTCGATGAACGGCTGGGAATACATCGGCACCGACGCCTCTCATTGGTCCAATCTTGGACCGTAGTGGTAGAATTTCCGACCTGACACTAGAACGCGTTCCAATTCCAGTCAACGGGCGGGTCATGCAGGAGCCGAATGCGCCACCAAGTGGTAGGCAACTGAGCCGCGCCGGCCGAGCATCTCCGCCAACCGAGCGCGTCACCACCATCCTCGATTTTCTGTCCGAGCATCCGCACGACCAGTTCGGCCTGTCCGACCTGACCCGCCGCTTGAGACTGAGCAAGCCCACCTGCCTAGGCATCCTCACCACACTTACCGCAGCGGGCTACCTGGTGCGCGATGGAAAGGACAAGACATACCGCCTCGGCCCAGCGCTGATCACGATCGGCCACGCCGCACAAGAGTCGATGCGGGTCAACCCTGCGGCACGGGAGGAACTGCGCCGGCTGTCGACGACCTACGCCACCACCGCGGCCCTGTCCGC
>JBMYXJ010000126.1:0-7283 GCA_049608285.1 Mycobacterium sp.
CCGGGCTGAACTACATCGCCAGTACACCGACGGCTTACTGGGCCGACGAGGGTCTACCTACGTCCTCGGTCGCCAGTTACGTCGCCGGAGCTCAGGCAGCCGGCGCCCTGCCGATTCTGGCGCTTTATGCAATCCCACATCGCGACTGTTATAGCTACGCCGCGGGTGGATTCGGATCAGCTGGGGCCTACCGCCAGTGGATCGACGGTATCGCGGGCGCCGTGGGTGGCGCTCCGGCAGCGATCATCCTCGAACCCGACGCCCTCGCCATGGCCGACTGCCTGTCGCCCGACCAGCGTCAAGAACGCTTCGACCTGATTCGCTACGCGGTAGACACCCTGACCCGGAACCCCGCCACCACCGTCTACATCGATGCTGGGCACTCACGCTGGGTGAGCGTTGAAGAAATGGCGGCCCGCCTCAATCAAGCCGGGATAGCGCAAGCGCGGGGTTTCAGTCTCAACACGGCAAACTTCTTCACCACCGAGGAAGAAATCGGGTACGGCGACGCGATATCGGGTCTGACCAATGGCGCCAACTACGTCATCGACACCGGACGCAACGGCCTAGGCCCGATCGAAGGCGATCCGCTCTACTGGTGCAATCCGGCCGGCCGAGCACTGGGCGTCCCCCCCACCACCGCTACCGCAAGCCCGAACGTCGACGCCTACCTGTGGGTGAAACGTCCCGGTGAATCCGACGGTTCATGCGCCCCCGGGGAGCCCTCGGCGGGGCGCTTCGTGAATCAGTACGCCATCGACCTGGCCAGCAACGCGGGCCAATAAGGCCCATCGCCACGATGTCCGCGCGTTAGTGTGCTTCGGTCGGCCTACGCGAACAGCCGCTAGAAAAGTTGAGCACATCCATGACCTCAGCAGAAGAAACGTCGGAGCTCGAATCGCGAGTCGGCCACTACTACCAGATGGACGGCAGCTATCTGGTCGGCCGCGAGAAGGTACGCGAGTACGCCCGCGCAGTGCAGGACTATCACCCCGCACACTGGGACATCGCCGCCGCCGCTGAGCTTGGATATACCGGTCTGGTGGCGCCCCTGACGTTCACATCGGTCCCGGGCATGACCTGCAATCGCCGCATGTTCGAATCCGTGGTCATCGGCTACGACACCTACCTGCAGACCGAAGAAGTCTTCGAGCAGCACCGCCCAATCGTTGCCGGCGACGAACTACACATCGACGTCGAACTGACCTCTGTTCGCAGGATCGCCGGCAGGGATCTGATCACCGTCACCAACACCTTCACCGACGCCTCAGGCGAGCGGGTGCACACCCTGCACACCACCGTTGTGGGCGTCACCGCCGAGGACCTTGATCCGACAATCAAGACGGCGGTGCACAACGCGATGATGCACGACTTTGACATCCTCGCGGTCAGCGAGTCCGATGCCACCTACCAGAAGACCGTGCGTCCCGAGCAGGAAGTTCGACTCGCCCAGGGCGGCACGAACCGCATTCCCGGGACGCCCCCTTTCGACGCAGTCAAGGTCGGTGACGAGCTACCGGTGCGCCACACCTGTCTGTCGCGAGGCGACTTGGTGAACTACGCGGGCGTGGCCGGGGACGCCAACCCGATTCACTGGGACGAGGACATCGCCAAGCTGGCCGGGTTACCTGACGTGATCGCCCACGGGATGCTCACCATGGGTTTGGGCGCTGGATTCGCCTCCGGGTGGTCAGGCGACCCCGGTGCGGTAACCCGCTATGCGGTGCGACTGTCCCAGCCCGCGATCGTGTCGGCCGCTGAGGGCACAGACATCGAGTTCAGCGGCCGGATCAAATCTCTGGACCCGGCAACGCGCACCGGCGTGGTCATCGTCGCCGCGAAGTCGGGTGGCAGGAAGATCTTCGGCCTGGCCACGATGGACGTCCGCTTCAGCTGAGCCGTCAACGGGTCGGCGAAGGCCAGCGGTGGTGATCTTCGGGCGGCTGGCGCGAATCGTGGTCGTCAACAGTGGTCGGTCAGTCCGGCCGTGAATCCCCGGCGACTACGTCGGTAGCGGAACCACGGTCGGCTTCAGCTTCTGGTTGGTCGCCGGCGGCTGGCCCCATGACGGATCCACATCGTAAGGCCAGTAGACACCGGCATGAAACGGGATGTCGCCGAAATAGTCGCTGTTCCAGGGGCCACCGGTGGCCACCTGGGGTGGATCCCCGTAGGCGGACATCAGCGCGTAGGGCAGCTCAGCTGTATAGAAAGGCTTCGTGTCCGGGGCTACTTTGCCGGTGAAGTTCGAGTTGTACTGCTGGCCGAAGAATCCGTCGATCAGACCGTTGGCGTAGGCGAGCGACAGGAAGTTCCATTCGCCGTTGGAGCCTGGGGCCGGATTTGTGGGAAGGCCCGTCAACCCTAGCGACGTCAGATAGGGCGTCGTTCCATCGCCCTTAATGATGTGGTCGGCGCTGTACGCCCCGTCTTTGTCACTGCCGAGGGTCTTGAACAGGCTGCTCGCCGGCACCGGGAAGATCTTCATCGAGTCGCCCAGGATCTGCTTGCCCGCCCACATGGTGGCCAACACGCCCGCATAGGCCCCGTCGGTCGACGTCCTGCCCGGCGCGAATTCGAAATCCTGTGCCCAAAATACGTACCCGCCTTTGGCCGTCGGAGTGCCCTCGGCGGGGCTGGGGAATTCATCCTTCGGGCCCAGTCCGGGGTACAGCTGCACGCGCGAGAGAATGGTTTGCGCTAGGGCGAGCTTCTCACCCGCGGGCACCAGGGTTGACGATGTGAAGAGGTCCTTGATCAACGGCCAGAGACTGTAGCCGTCCTCGTCGGGGCTGTTGTTCTTAAGAGCCACCGACTCACCAATTATCCGGCCTTCGCCCGTGAGCGTGGCTCGCTCGCTAGCGCCGAACTCACCGATCATGCCGTAGCCCATCGGCGTGTTCGTCGTCTGTGACGTTTCGCCGAGGAAGTAGACGAGCGAGTTGTCGAGGCCCGGACTGCCGTCGCGGGAGAACAAGAACAGGATCCTGGCCGTGCCAGCCTCCCCGGCTAACCCGCCAGGCCCGGCGGCGCCACCGTCACCCCCGACGCCAAACACATAGCTTCCGTTACCGCCCGCACCACCGCTGCCGCCGGTCCCGCCCGGCGTCATGACCGCTCCACCGGCTCCGCCGTGGCCACCGACACCCACGAAGAGCCCGCCGTGGCCGCCAGCACCACCGTCACCGCCGGGGACACCGCACTGCCGCCGTCGCCGCCGTTGCCGACCCAGCGCGCCGATCCACCGCTGCCACCGTTCCAGCCGTTGCCCCCGTTGCCCAAGAGGCCGCCCCTGCCGCCGTTGCACGCGGTGATACCTGGGCAGCTCTCGGCGTCATAGCTGAAGCCATTGCCGATCAACACCCCGGCGTTGGGGTTTTCGGCGGTCCCGTTGCGGACCAGAAACGAGACAATGGATCCCGCACCGAACGCAGCACTGACTCCAGCCTCGCCGGCCACACTGGCATTGGCCAGCTCACCGGGAGGGACCTCCCTTACCAGGCTGGCCAGGCTGCTCGTGTCCGCGATGTCAGGGCGGGTCAACGCCGCCGCAGTCCACTCAAGCGACGCATCTCCTGCAACGTCGGCGCGACCAGGGGTCCGCACTGCACTCGCCGCGGAATCCGAACCCGCATCCGTGTTCATACCTGTGCCCGCCACCACCTCGGCATCCAAGCCTTCATCGCCAACCGCGCCCGAGGGCCCGCCGGCATCAGCTTCAGTGCCGACGCCCACCTGAGCGTCGCTGTCCGACTCCGCGTCCCCATCGATGTCCGGGTCCGCGTCACCATCGATGTCCGGGTCCGCGTCACCATCGATGTCCGGCTCGAGGGCGTCATCGGCGGTTTCATCGGCGATTCCGGCAGCGTCGATGTCCTCACCGGTATCGATATCGCGGTTTTCCGTACTTCCCGACGCAGAATCAGCATCAGCAGACGCATCACTGCCGGGGTTCGAGGAGGCCGCGTCCGACCCTGCGGATAGACCACCCGGCCCTGAAGCTGAAGCCGAGGAATACGGACTCGACGCACCCGAACCGGCCGAATCCGAGCCGGCCCCCGCGGAATCCGAACCCGATGCGCTCGACCCCGTTGAACCGCCAGACCCATCGGCGTCGGCGAAAGCCACCCCGGGCACCGAGGCTATCGCCGCGCCTACGCCCAAAGCGACCGCCCACGCACCGACCCGACCCGCTTGACCCGACAGTCGCGCAAACCCACCCATTCGGGGTCTCCTCTGGAATTCCACCATGTGGTGTCTAGCCAGTATGAAGAACCGCCGGCCAAAGTGCGGCGATTCTGCAGCAAACAGTGCAGTCAACTCGCCTCACCACCAAAGGTCACTCACTGTCGGCGGCTAGGCAGGCTGCGGGTAAGTCGAACCATCGGAGGTGTTCGAAGTCCTCCGACACGGTCAGCGGGTGCTGACCAACCGGCTCCTCAGGCGGTGGACGTGAACCAGCCAAGATTGTCGCGGCTTCCTCTAGGTAGCGTTCGAGTTCGGTGTCAGGGGCCCGGTCCTGGTGGTGCGGGTATTGCATTGCCCCGTGCTCGCCGTAGGAGATTTGGTGCAGCCGCAGCGGGGGCTCGACGGGACCGAGGTGGTGACGCCACACCCCACTCGCGGGGTCGAAACGGTAGTCCCCGAGTAGTCGCCAACCGTCTCTTGCGACGATCCGGACGGCCTCGACGAGATAGGTGAAGACCGGATCGGAGATGAAGTAGTTGAAGTTGATGCGCACCCAACCCGGTTTGATGCCTTCGCAGCCGTGAGAGATCTCGCGTTCGAACTCATGTGAACGGTCCGCGTCGATACCCAGCAGGTGATGTCCATAGGGGCCGGCGCACGAGCAGCCGCCACGGGCCTGAATTCCGAAGAGGTCGTTGAGGACGGCTGCGACGAAGTTGTGGTGCAGATAGCGGCCGCTGGGGGCGCGCACCACGAAAGACACGATGGACAGTCGTTCGGCACCGAGGTTGCCGAGGATCTCGATGTTCGGCTCATGCTGCCAGGCGGTGATCGCACGGCGCAGATAGCGCTCCTCGTTGGCGCGGATCACGTCCACGCCGACCGCGTGTTTGAGCTGGAACACCAGGCCGGCCCGGATCGATTCGATGATGGCCGGTGTGCCGCCCTCCTCACGCTGGGTGAGATCCTCGAGATAGCGGTGCTCAGTCGGATTGACGTAGACGACGGTGCCGCCGCCGGGCACATCTGGCACCCGATTGCGCAGCAACTCCCGACGGACCACCAGAACCCCTGGGGTACTTGGCCCGCCGATGAACTTGTGCGGGCTCAGGAAGATCGCGTCCTTGTAGTCGAGGCGATCCCGAGCTTGGTCGCCGTACATCTCGATGTCGACGTAGGGTCCCGCCGCGGCGAAATCCCAGAAGGACAATGCGCCATGCGCGTGCAGCAGCGCCGAGATGCGACCGTTGTCGCTGACGATGCCGGTCACGTTGCTGGCCGCGGAGAACGAGCCGATCTTCAAGGGACGATCCTGGTGGCGCACAAGCTCTTTCGCCAGGATCGCGGTGTCGATGTGGCCGTCGGAGTCCTGGGGAATCACGACGACATCAGCGATCGACTCCCGCCACGGCAGCTCGTTGGAGTGGTGCTCGAACGGCCCGATGAAGACCACCGGGCGCTCGCTGGCGGGGATGGCATCACTGAGATGGTATTGGTCTTCCAATACGGCCGGGATGCGCAGCCCAAGGATGCCGATCAGTTTGTCGATCGCACCGGTGCAACCCGATCCGGCGAAGATCACGACGGTTTCGGCGTCGCCGCCGACAGCGTCGAGGATGATGGAGCGGGCGTCCTCGCGCAGCCTGGTGGTCTGCAGGCCGGTTCCGCTGGCCTCAGTGTGTGTATTGGCGTAGCGAGGCTGTACCTCGTTGCGGATAAAGTCCTCCAGGAAGGTCAGCGCCCGACCAGACGCGGTGTAATCGGCGTAGGTCACCCGACGTGGCCCATAGGGACCAGGCATCACCTGATCCTCGCCGATCACTGAGTCACGGATCCGCCGCAGCAGCGGGGTATCGAGCGGTGCGGGCTGTCTCATGTCATCGAGGGTAAGCGCGCACAGCCCCCTCAGGAGCAGCATCGGTCGTCCAATCGGTGACCGTTGTGCGGGTGCCGGCGCTGATATGACGGCCCGAGTCTTATACCCGGCTGGGTATCGGATACTCTTTGTCTGTCTCAGCTGACGAGGTAACAGCCACCTGGCAGGTGGTGTTGCTGAACAGCGCGCAACAGCTACCGTGAGGGGGCTCGTATTCTCACCATCCTCAAGCGAGCCTGGGTACCGCTCGTTGTCGTGGTGGCAGTTGCCCTCGGTGGTGTCGGCGTTGAGCGGCTTCGAGCCGCCTTCGGCTCCGACGCGATCTTTTCCGCAACCGGCGGCGGCGCCGAACCGCTCGTGCAGTTCCATGTCAAGCGAGTGACGTATGAAGTTTTCGGGCCCAGCGACGCAAAGGGGACTGTCAGCTATTTGAACAGCACTGCCCAGCCTGAAGAGGCGAACTTCACCGGCCTGCCCTGGACCCATACGATAACCACGACGACACCGTCGGTGATCGCCAACGTTGTGGCACAGGGCAATAGCGACACTATCGGTTGCCGCATCACGGTCAACGGTGAGGTCAAAGACGAGCAATCCGCGGCCGGGCACCACGCCCAAACCTTTTGCCTGGTGAAGGCCGCATGAGCACCGATAACGATGCCCGTCCGAAATTCATGCGGTTCGTCCGCAGGTTCGCGGTGCCGATCATCATCGGATGGCTGCTGCTGACAGTCGCCGTGAACGTGCTTGTGCCGCAGATCGAATCGGTCGCTCGAGAGCACGCGGTCACGATGTCGCCGCAAGACGCGCCGGCAATGATCGCCGCCAAGCACATCGGCGCAAAGTTTCAAGAGTCAGACTCCGACAGTATCGCGATGATCGTCCTGGAAAGCGATGAAGAACTGGGCGAGGAGGCGCGCCTCTATTACGACGACTTGGTGAAACGGTTACAGGCCGACCCCACACACGTACAGCATGTTCAGAACGTGTGGGGAGATCCGCTGACTGCCGCAGGCGTCCAGAGCCGGGACGGTAAAGCCGCATACGTCCAACTCAATTTGGCCGGCGACCAAGGCAGCACCCTGGGAAACCAGTCGGTCGACGCGGTCCGGGAGATCGTCGAGCATTCAGCGCCGCCCAAAGGGCTCCAGGTGTACGTCACCGGCCCCGCCCCACTGACAACGGACATGAACGAAGCCGCCGATAAGAGCATGCTCAC
>JBMYXJ010000127.1:0-7277 GCA_049608285.1 Mycobacterium sp.
ACAGCAGGTTGGCAAGCTTTGATTGGCCGTAGGCCGGCCAGGCGAGGTACGGCCGCGACTTCCAGTTGAGGTCGTCGAGGCTGATGTACCCGAACAGGTGCATCATCGACGACACCGTGACGACCCGATCGGTGATCTTGGGGAGTAGCAGATTTGTCAGAGCGAAATGGCCGAGGTGGTTGGTTCCGATCTGGCTCTCGAAGCCGTCAACGGTCAGCGCATACGGCACCGCCATGATGCCGGCGTTGTTGATCAGTACGTCGACGGTGTCTGCGGATTGCGCGAAGGCCTCGGCGAATTCCCTGATCGAAGCGAGATCCTGCAGATCGAGCTTGCGCACTTCCACGTCGCCCGATATTTCGGCCGCGGCGGCTTTGCCCTTGTCCACGCTGCGGACCGCCAGGATCGTCTTGGCGCCGACGCGGGCCAACTCTCGGGCGGTGATCAAGCCCAGCCCTGAGTTGGCACCAGTGACGATGACGGTACGTCCGGCGAATGAGGGCAGGTCGGCGGCGGTCCAGTCACTCATGGCCACTACCTTATGCGGTGCCAGAGCCGTGAGTACCGCTTCGCGGCCAGCCGAACAGCGGCCAGCGGAACAGCGGCCAGCCGAACAGGCGGGCGCAATCGCTCTAGCGAAATGTCACAGAATCTCACGGACATTGTCCAGTGGCCTGGCCAGGCGGGTGCCCTTGGACGTCACCACGAACGGGCGCTCGATCAGGATGGGGTGCTCGGCCATCGCGTCGAGCAGTTCGTCCTCGGATACCGAGCCCAGCCCGAGTTCGGTGTACAGCGACTCCCTCTTACGCACGGCCGTGCGCACGTCGATCCCGGCGTCGGCGATCAGCGACGCCAGCTCCGCACGTGACGGTGGGGTCTTGAGGTAGAGAACGACCTCAGGCTCGACACCGTTTTCGCGCAACAACTCCAGTGTCTTTCGCGAAGTCGAGCACTTTGGATTGTGGTAAATGCGCTCAGCCATCGTCGCTCCTTGCCCAAGCGTTCATCGAATCCCCTATGCGGATCCGTCGAAAAGTCCTGTCACCGAGCCGTTTTCGAACACTGCACGGATCGTGCTGGCCAGCAGCGGCGCGATCGACAGCACGGTGAGTTGCGGGAACATCTTGTCCTCGCCGATCGGTAGGGTATTGGTGACGATGACCTCCTGCGCGCCGGAGTCAGCCAGGCGCTGGGAGGCGGGATCTGACAACACGCCGTGGGTTGCAGCGATGACGACGTCGGCCGCGCCGTCCTCCTTCAGCAGCCGCACCGCGCCGGCGATGGTCCCCCCGGTGTCGATCATGTCGTCGGTCAGGATGCAGGTCTTGCCGCGCACGTCACCGACGACGCGGTTGGACTTCACCTGGTTGGGGATGAGCGGGTCACGGGTCTTGTGGATAAAAGCGAGCGGAACCCCGCCCAGCGAGTCGGCCCACTTCTCGGCGACGCGCACCCGCCCTGAGTCGGGGGACACCACCACCATGTCGTGGTCGGCGTAGTTCTCGGCAATGTAGCCGCACAGCAGCGACTGACCGCGCATGTGGTCGACCGGGCCGTCGAAGAAGCCCTGGATCTGATCGGTGTGTAAGTCGACCGACACGATCCGGTCGGCGCCAGCGGTCTTGAGCAGATCGGCGACCAGCCGGGCCGAGATCGGTTCCCGGCCGCGGTGTTTCTTGTCCTGCCTGGAATACGGGTAGAACGGCAGGATCGCGGTGATTCGCTTGGCGCTGCCGCGCTTGAGCGCGTCAATCATGATCAGCTGCTCCATCAGCCACTGATTCAGCGGCCAGGGGTTGCTCTGCAGCACGAACGCATCGGAGCCGCGCACCGACTCGTCGAAGCGGACGAAGATCTCGCCGTTGGCGAAATCACGCGCGGTCTGCGCGGTGACGCTGATGTCGAGCTCCTTGGCCACCTGCTCGGCCAGTTCGGGGTGCGCTCGCCCCGAGAACAGCATCAGGTTCTTGCGATTGTCGGTCCAGTCGTGGCTCACGGGCTGCCCTCGGCGTCGGGGATCGATACTCCGGCCATCGTACGGAGCGCTGATGCACCGACGTCGGTGGGTTACCCGAATACGAACAAACGGCGAACGAGTGCCTAGTGATCGTTAGGCTCGTCTTCGGCTGCTTCGGCTGCTTCGGCTGCTTCGGCCGCCCGGGCCGCAGCGCTTCCCGGGCGCTTGCGTGCCACCCAACCTTCGATATTGCGTTGCGAACCTTTGGACACCGCCAGCGCGCCGGGAGGGACGTTGTCGCGGATCACCGTACCCGCGCCGGTGTAGGCGCCGTCCCCGACGGTCACCGGTGCCACGAACATGGTGTCCGAACCGGTGCGTACGTGGGAACCAATTGTTGTGCGCCGCTTGGTTTCTCCGTCATAGTTGACGAAGACACTGGAAGCGCCGATATTGCTGTGCTCGCCGATGTCGGCGTCGCCGACGTACGTCAGATGCGGGACCTTGGTGCCGTCTCCGATGCAAGCATTCTTCGTCTCGACGAATGCCCCGAGCTTGCCGGCATCACCAAGGACGGTGCCGGGCCGCAGATAGGTGAACGGGCCGACGAGCGCGCCATCCCCGACCGCCGAGGATGAGCCATGGGTACGGACCACCTCGGCCCCGTCTCCAACCGTGACATCGGTCAAGGTGGTGTCGGGTCCGATCTCGCAGTTTGTCCCAATGGTGGTGTCGCCCCGCAGCTGGGTGCCTGGGCGAACCACCGTGTCGCGGCCAATGCGGACATCGACGTCGACCCAGGTGGAGGCCGGGTCGATGACCGTCACGCCGGCGCGCTGATGCTTTGCCACGATCCGGCGGTTCAGCTCGGCGCCCAGTTCGGCCAGTTGAACGCGGTCGTTGACGCCCGCGACCAACGCGGTGTCCTCGACGTGCTTGCCCCGCACGACGTGCCCGTCGGAGCGCACGATTGAGATGACGTCGGTGAGGTAGAGCTCCTGCTGAGCGTTGTCGGAGCGCAGCCTGCCTAGCGCCGAGCGCAGCGCTTGGACATCGAAGGCGTACACACCGGCGTTGACCTCGGTGATCGCTTGTTCGGCTGGGCTCGCGTCGGACTGCTCGACGATTCCCAGTAGATCCCCGCCGGAATCCGTCCGCAGCACCCGCCCGTACCCGGTCGGGTCGGCCAGCGTGGTGGTCAGCACCGTGGCGACCGCTGACTCGGCAACGTGTGCGGCAATCAGGCCGGCCAGTGTCTCGGCATCCAACATCGGGACGTCGCTTGAGGTCACGACAACCACGCCGGTGAAGTCCTCCGGCAGGGCCGACAGCCCGCATTCTGCGGCGTGGCCCGTTCCTTGCTGCTGTTCCTGGATGGCGATCTCGACCGGGCGGCCAATTTCGTCAGCTATCGCCAGCGCCGCGGGGGCCACTTGCTCTCGGCTTCGCCCGACCACCACGACCAAGTGCTGGGGTGCCACCTCGGCCACTGCGTGCAGCGAGTGCGACAGCATGCTGCGGCCCGCGAGAGTGTGCAAAACCTTGGGGGTGTCGGACTTCATCCTGGTGCCGGCACCCGCTGCCAGGATCAGGACGGCGGTCTCACTCATAAGATGCCCTTCCCGCGCCAGAGCGCGCGTCTACTCGCTCGGCAAGCCTCACTCGTGTCTGGTCTGCTCGCTCGGCAAGCCTCACTCGCTCCGTCGCCAGGACTCGAACCTGAACTTTCTGAACCAAAATCAGAGGTGCTGCCGATTACACCACGACGGACTGATCACCCCGAGACTCTAGTCGAAGCAACTAGGCTCAAGGCCGTGGCGGCGTCAGATAAGGAAGTGCGTGCACCGCGCGCCAGGATGACCGGCAGCGAACGACGCCAGCAGTTGGTCGAGATCGCCAAGTCGCTCTTTGCCGAGCGTGGCTTCGACGGCACCTCGGTTGAGGAGATCGCGCTGCGAGCCAACGTGTCCAAGCCGGTGGTGTACGAACACTTCGGCGGCAAGGAAGGGCTCTATGCGGTCGTCGTTGATCGCGAGATGTCAGCCCTATTGGACGGGATCACCGCCTCGCTGACAAAGAACCGGTCGCGGGTGCGCGTAGAACGGGTCGCATTGGCGCTATTGACTTACGTAGAGGAACGTACCGACGGCTTTCGCATCCTGATCCGCGATTCCCCGGCGAGTATCACTTCGGGTACCTACTCAACGCTGCTCAACGACGCCGTCAGCCAGGTGGCCTCGATCCTGGCGGGAGACTTCTCCCGCCGCGGGCTTGATCCAGACCTCGCACCCCTGTATGCCCAGGCGCTCGTGGGCTCGGTGTCGATGGCCGCGCAATGGTGGCTTGATGTTCGCGAGCCCAGGAAAGAAGTGGTGGCTGCACACCTGGTCAACCTGTGCTGGAACGGGCTCACTCACCTGGAATCCGACCCTGTGCTGCACCAGGAATAGCTGGTAGGCCGACGAGGTCCTCCATGGTGCCTCAGCAGGCTGAGTGCCGCCGGCCGCGACCGCCCCGGCCCGTGCCTACGATGGATCCCATCATGACCGTATCGGGGACCATCGACGTCCACACCCCGATCGCGGGTCTGGTCGACCTAGCTCTGCGTGACCCCTCCTTGCAGGAGGTGGCTCGTCGAGCGGCCGACCGGCCTGCCGATCTCCATCTCGTCGGCCCGGCCGGCGCACGGCTCTATGTGGCTGTCGCGTGCGCTCAGTCCGGCCCACTGCTGGTCGTCACCGCCACGGGGCGGGAAGCCGACGATCTGGTCGCGGAGCTGCGGGGAGTGCTCGGCGACGCGGTTGCCCTGTTTCCGTCGTGGGAAACGCTGCCACATGAGCGGCTATCACCCGGGGTGGACACCGTCGGCGCTCGGATGATGCTGCTGCGCCGCCTCTCCCATCCCGACGACGCGCGGCTGGGCCCCCCGCTGCGGATCGTGGTGACCACCGCGCGGTCGCTGCTGCAGCCGATGGCGCTACGGCAGCGCAGCGACGAGGAGGAATTTGCACCCGTCGAGCTGACTGTGGGCGCCGACCTCGGAGTCGACGGTGGTTTTGACGGGATCATCGCGCGGTTGGTTGATCTGGCCTACACCCGTGTTGACATGGTGGGTAAGCGCGGTGAGTTCGCCGTCCGCGGAGGCATTCTCGACATCTTCCCGCCGACGTTCGAGCACCCTGTGCGGATCGAGTTCTGGGGTGACGAGGTATCCGAGATGCGGATGTTCTCCGTCGCCGACCAGCGGTCCATATCCGAGATCGATATCGACACGGTGATCGCGGTGCCCTGCCGTGAGGTGCTACTCACCGCCGCTGTGCGTGATCGTGCCGCCGCATTGTCGGCCACGCACCCGGTGCAGGAGAACAGCGTGCCTGGAAGCGTGCCAGACATGTTGGCCAAGCTGGCCGAGGGCATCCCGGTCGACGGGATGGAGGCGCTGCTGCCGCTGCTCAGGCCAACTGATCTGGCAACGCTTCCGGATCATCTGCCCGTTGGGGCCGCGCTGTTGATCTGCGACCCGGAAAAGGTGCGTACCCGCGCCGCGGACCTGATCAAGGCCGGGCGTGAGTTCCTTGAGGCCTCATGGTCGACCGCTGCGATAGGGGGCGGGGTGCCGATCGATCTCGAGGCGATGGGTGCGTCGGGATTCGTCGGCTTCGACGCCGCACGCGAGGCTGCCCGCAGCGCCGGTCGTCCGTGGTGGACGTTGAGTCGCCTCGACGACGGCTCCTCCGCGACGGTCGTCGGCATCCGGCCTGCACCCTCGGCACGGGGGAAGACTCATAACGTCGAAGAGATCTTCGCGATGCTGCGCGCCCACGTCAGTGTTGCCGGATCCACCGCGAATTACGCGGTCGTCGTCACCCCGGGTACCGGCACCGCGATGCGCGTTGTTGAGCAACTAGGCGAAGCGGACGCTCCTGCAGCGATGTTGGAGCCGGGAGCGGTGCCCCGCGAAGGTGTGGTGGGCGTTCTCAAGGGTCCGTTGCGTGACGGTGTGGTGATCCCGGGCGCCAACTTGGTCGTGATCACCGAGGCGGACCTGACCGGCAACCGCGCTGCGGCCGCCGAAGGCAGAAGGCTGGCTGCCAAGCGCCGCAACGTCGTCGATCCGCTGGCTTTGACCGCCGGCGACTTGGTTGTCCACGATCAGCACGGCATCGGTCGGTTCGTCGAGATGACCGAGCGGGTGATCGGTGGTGCTCGACGGGAATACCTGGTGCTGGAATACGGGTCAGCCAAAAGGGGTAGCAGCGGAAATAGCACCGACAAGCTCTACGTGCCGATGGACTCGCTGGACCAGCTGTCTCGCTACGTCGGTGGCGAAGCGCCTTCGCTGTCCCGCCTGGGCGGCAGCGACTGGGCCAATACGAAGACCAAGGCCCGCAGAGCGGTCCGTGAGATCGCCGCCGAGTTGGTCACGCTCTACGCCAAGCGCCAGGCCTCCGCCGGCCACGCGTTCAACCCCGATACCCCTTGGCAGACCGAGATGGAGGACGCGTTCGGCTTCACCGAGACCGTGGATCAGCTGACTGCCATCACCGAGGTGAAGTCCGACATGCAGAAAGCGGTCCCGATGGACCGGGTGATCTGCGGAGACGTCGGCTACGGCAAGACCGAGATCGCCGTACGGGCGGCTTTCAAGGCGGTGCAGGACGGCAAACAGGTCGCGGTGCTGGTACCGACGACCTTGTTAGCCGACCAGCACCTACAGACGTTCACCGCCCGGATGGCTGGATTCCCCGTCACCGTCAAGGGGCTGTCGCGCTTCACCGACCCCGCCCAGTCCCGAGAGACGCTTGAGGGGATGAAGGACGGTTCGGTAGACATCGCGATAGGCACCCACCGGCTGCTGCAGACGGGAGTGACTTGGAAGGACCTCGGTCTGGTGGTCGTCGACGAGGAGCAGCGATTCGGGGTCGAACACAAGGAGCACATCAAGTCCATGCGTACCCACGTGGACGTGCTCACGATGAGCGCGACGCCGATTCCGCGCACGTTGGAGATGAGCCTGGCCGGTATCCGCGAGATGTCAACGATCCTGACACCGCCCGAGGAGCGGTACCCGGTGCTGACATATGTCGGCCCACACGACGACAAGCAGGTCGCCGCGGCGCTGCGCCGCGAGATGCTGCGTGACGGGCAGGTGTTCTACATCCACAACCGGGTGCGCACAATTGACCAGGCCGCCGCCAGGGTGCGGGCATTGGTGCCCGAAGCCCGGGTTGTCGTTGCACACGGGCAGATGCCCGAGGAGCAACTCGAACGCACCGTCGAGGGATTCTGGAATCGCGAGTACGACATCTTGGTGTGC
>JBMYXJ010000128.1:0-7271 GCA_049608285.1 Mycobacterium sp.
TCGCGCGAGCGCTCATCGCTACTCATCACGGTTACCGGCCCCGACCAGCCCGGTGTCACCTCAGCCCTATTCGAAGTGCTGTCCCGAAACCGGGTCGACCTGCTCAATGTCGAACAGGTGGTCATCCGCGGGCGCTTGACGTTGGGCGTGCTCGTTGCCGGACCCGCCGAGATCGCGGGCGGTCCTGAGCTCCGCGCGGAGGTGGAATCGGCCATCCACGGAGTGGGCCTTGAGGTCAGCATCGAGCCCAGTGACGGAATGCCGGTAATGAGAGTGCCGTCGACGCACACCATCGTGGTGCTGGGCCGCCCGATTACCGCCGAAGCGTTCGCCGTGGTGGCCAGGGAAGCGGCCGCGCTCGACGTGAACATAGACGTCATCCGCGGAGTGTCGGACTACCCCGTGACAGGCCTGGAGCTGCGGGTCTCAGTGCCGTCGGGTACCTACGGCCGGTTGCAGGCGGTCCTGGCTCGAGTGGCGGTCCAGGAGAGCGTCGATATCGCCGTCGAGGACTACAGTCTTTCGCGGCACGCCAAGCGGCTGATCGTCTTCGACGTCGACTCGACCCTCATTCAGGGAGAGGTCATCGAGATGTTGGCCGCGCATGCCGGCGCCGAGGCCGCGGTGGCTGAGGTCACCGCGGCCGCTATGCAGGGCGAGATCGACTTCACCGAGTCCCTCCACCGGCGCGTGGCCACCCTCGAAGGTCTTCCCGCCCAAGTGCTCGACGCCGTAGCCGACCAGATCGAACTCACACCCGGGGCCCGCACCACGCTGCGCACGTTGCGCCGGTTGGGTTATCACTGCGGTGTCGTGTCCGGTGGATTCCGCCAGGTGATCGCGCCACTGGCGCGCGAGTTGGAGATGGATTTCGTCGCGGCGAACGAACTGGAAATCGTTGGCGGAAAGCTCACGGGCCGGGTTGTCGGCGAGGTCGTCGACCGGGCGGGGAAAGCCAAGGCGCTGCGCCATTTCGCCGAGCAAGCCGGCGTGCCGATCGAGCAGACAGTGGCGGTCGGGGACGGAGCCAACGACATCGACATGCTGTCCGCCGCGGGCCTCGGCGTGGCGTTCAATGCCAAGCCGGCGCTGCGTGAAGTCGCCGACGCCTCATTGAGTCAGCCGTACCTGGACACAGTGCTGTTCATCCTGGGTGTGACGCGCGGCGAGATCGAGGCGGCCGACGCTGTCGACGGAATGGTACGACGGGTCGAGATCCTCGACTGATGGGTGCGCCACCCGATTTCGTAATCGGGTTGGGGCCAATTCGGCGAGCCGGCGACGGCGAGCGCGACGAACTGCGCTGAAGCCACCTGACTACGATGAGCGGGTGCCAGTCGAGAGGTCCGACGCAGAGATAGAGTCCGCCGATCCTGACTTGTTGATTGACTTGGCCACCGTCACGCTGCGGCGCGGGGGCCGCACTCTGGCCGGACCCATTACCTGGTCGGTAGAACTCGACGAGCGGTGGGTGGTGATCGGACCCAACGGCGCCGGTAAGACGTCACTGCTGCGCATCGCCGCGGCGATGGAACATCCGACTTCAGGCACTGCCTACGTGCTCGGGGAGCGCTTGGGCCGGGTCGACGTAGCAGAGTTGCGTGCACGGATCGGGCTCAGCAGTTCCGCTCTTTCTCAGCGGGTGCCTGACAACGAAATGGTTCGGGACCTGGTCGTCTCGGCGGGCTACGCCGTGCTCGGTCGTTGGCGTGAGCGCTACGACGAAATGGACTACATCCGGGCACTCGACATGCTGGAAAGCGTCGGAGCCGAACACCTCGCCGACCGGATTTACGGCACGTTGTCCGAAGGCGAACGCAAGCGAGTGCTGATCGCGAGATCGCTGATGACCGACCCAGAGTTGCTGCTGCTCGACGAGCCTGCGGCCGGACTCGATCTAGGTGGCCGCGAGGAGCTCGTCGCCCGGCTCGGAGATCTGGCAGCGGATCCGGATTCCCCGGCGATGGTGTTGGTGACTCACCACGTCGAGGAGATCCCCGAGGGGTTCTCGCACTGCCTGATCCTGGCGGAGGGCACAGTGGTGGACGCCGGCCTGTTGACCGACGTGCTGACAGCGGAGAACCTGTCAAAGGCGTTCCAACAGTCCATCGCGTTAGACGTCATCGACGGCCGCTACTTCGCGCGCCGGACTCGCGGACGGGCCGCGCACAGGAGGCGGAAATGACAGATCCATTGACACCCAGGCCTGCCGCTACCGTGGTGTTGATCCGTGACGCCGTCCGGGAAGGCGAAAGTCTCGAAGTCTTTCTCATGCGGCGGCACGCAGCGATGGAATTCGTCGCGGGGGTGATGGTGTTCCCTGGCGGCGGCGTCGACGACCGCGACCGCAATGCCGATGTCGCTTGGCACGGGCCAGACCGCCAGTGGTGGGCCGATCGGTTCGGCGTGCCGGCCGAGCTGGCGGAGGCGCTGGTCTGCGCGGCGGCGCGGGAGACGTTCGAAGAGTCCGGCGTGCTGTTCGCCGGTTCCGCCGACGACCCGGACCTACTCGTCGACGACGCCTCCGTCTATCGAGACCAGCGCGTCGCCCTCGAGAACAAGACGCTCTCGTTCGGGGAGTTCCTGCGGTCGGAGAATCTGCTATTGCGCGCCGACCTATTGCGTCCGTGGGCCAACTGGGTGACGCCCAAAGAAGAACGCACCCGCCGCTACGACACATACTTCTTCGTTGGTGCGCTCCCGCAGGGCCAGCGCGCCGACGGCGACAACACCGAGACTGACAAAGCTGGCTGGGTTACCCCGCAGGCTGCGCTCGACGATTTCGCCGAAGGGCGCAGCTTCCTGCTACCGCCGACGTGGACCCAGCTCGACGCGGTCAACACTCGCACGGTTGCCGAGGTGCTGGCCGTTGAGCGCTCGATCGTGGCCGTTGAACCGCAACTGGCCGTCGACCAGGGCGGCAACTGGGCGATCGAGTTTTTCAACAGCGACCGCTACAACGAAGCACGAAACCGGCGAGCCCCGGGCGGCTACACCGACGGGGCGCCGCCCGCGTGAGTGAGTTCGTCACCGTAGTTCTCGCCAGCGATGACGAACGGAATGACGAGGACGCCATCACCGGAGGCGGTAATCGGGCCCGGATTGCCACGCTGCTGCTGTCGCGGCCGCCTACCAACGCTTTGACTCGTCAGGTATGTCGGGAAATCGTCGAGGCTGCCGCCCAGCTCGGCGGCTGTGATGATGTCTACGCCGTCGTCCTGTTCGGCGGGCACGACATCTTCTCGGTCGGTCAGGACATAGGTGACTGGCAGACGTTGAACGCTGCCGAGGCAAACGAAGCCGACCGGCTCTTTCAGCGGGCAGTCGAAGCGCTCGCCGCGGTACCGAAACCCACCGTCGCCGCGCTCACCGGATACGCGCTGGGCGCAGGTCAAACGCTGGCCCTGGCTGCGGATTGGCGGGTCAGCGGTGACAATGTCAAGTTCGGTGCCACCGAGATTCTGGCCGGGTTGGCGCCCGCTGGTGACGGTGCGGCCCGGCTGGCCAGTGTGATCGGCGACAGCAAGGCCAAAGACCTGGTGTTCAGCGGGCGCTTCGTTGACGCCCCCGAAGCACTGGAGCTGGGGCTGATCGACGAGATGGTGGCACCGGACACGGTGTATGACGCGGCCGTCGCCTGGGCGAGTCGGTTTCTGGACTATCCACCGGCGGCGTTGGCGGCGGCGAAGACCGCGTTTGGCCCCTATGAGGCTCTCGACGGAAGGGCAGGCAACAGCGGGCGTTAGGCTGCCCTGCATGACGAGTTCCGATGTCACCGACCCGGCGCCACAGCCGCGAGCGACCCAGGAGCAGGTCGAGGCCGCCCGGCAGGACACCAAGCTTGCCCAGGTGCTCTACCACGATTGGGAGGCAGAGAGCTACGACGAGAAGTGGTCGATCTCCTACGACCAGCGTTGCGTCGATTACGCCCGAGGTCGATTCGACGCGGTGGTGCCTGAGCCGGTTCAGCGGGAACTGCCCTATGACCGGGCCCTGGAACTGGGCTGTGGCACGGGGTTCTTCCTGCTCAACCTGGTCCAGGCAGGCGTGGCGCGTCGAGGGTCGGTGACCGACCTCTCGCCGGGCATGGTCAAGGTAGCAACCCGCAATGGTCAATCGCTCGGCCTGGACATCGATGGCCGCGTCGCCGATGCCGAGGGCATCCCGTACGAGGACAACACCTTCGATCTAGTAGTCGGGCACGCTGTGCTGCACCACATCCCTGACGTGGAGCTGTCCCTTCGCGAGGTGGTGCGGGTGCTAAAACCCGGCGGGCGGTTCGTCTTCGCAGGTGAGCCGACCATGGTCGGCAATCGGTATGCCCGTAGGCTGGCCGATCTGACCTGGAAGACCACTGTGCGGGCAATGAAGCTTCCCGGGTTGGGTTCCTGGCGCCGGCCCCAGGAGGAGCTCGACGAGAACTCCCGGGCGGCTGCGCTGGAGTGGATCGTTGACCTGCATACGTTCGATCCGTCCGATCTGGAGCAGATGGCGACCAATGCCGGAGCCGTTGAGGTGCTGACGGCCAGTGAGGAATTCACCGCGGCGATGCTGGGCTGGCCGATCAGGACATTCGAATCGACGGTCCCGCCAGGAAAGCTGGGGTGGGGCTGGGCGAAATTCGCGTTCGGCAGCTGGACCACGTTGTCGTGGGTGGATGCCAACCTGTGGCGTCGCGTGGTCCCCAAGGGCTGGTTTTACAACGTCATGGTGACGGGGGTCAAGCCGTCGTAGAGTTTGGCCTCGACGATGTGAGGTATCTCAGCAGCGATGCTGGGAAGCTGGCGTTAGGCGAGGTTGCACGGTATCGCCTCAGCGGGCCCACTCTGATTTCTGATATCGCTGCAGTCAGATCTCTATTCGCCGAACGGGCCGCCGTTCTCGTGGAAACGGTGATACTGCGTCGGCAGGCGGCCGCGAAGTTCGCTGATTCCGCCAACGTCTCGGAATGGTTGTTCACCGGTGAGGCCCTGCAGCAAGCCACCGCCGGGCCGGTCGCTGAGCATCGCGCGCGGCGCCTGGCTGGCGCCACCGTCCACGACGCGACGTGTTCTATTGGTACCGAGCTGGCGGTGCTGCGGAATTGGGCTGATCTAGTCGTTGGCAGTGACGTCGACCCGGTGCGCCTTGCGATGGCCCGAAGCAACGTCGGAGACATCGCACTGTGCCGCGCAGATGCGCTGCGGCCTGTCACCGCCGACACGGTCGTCGTCGTCGATCCCGCACGGCGAAGCGCTTCGAGGCGGCGGTTCGATCCCCGCACTTACTTACCGCCGTTGGACCAACTCCTGGAGGCGTTGCGGACTCGCGATTACGTCGTGAAGTGCGCTCCTGGAGTTGATTTCGCTGTCCTGAGAGAGTTGGGGTTCGAAGGCGAGGTGGAGGTGACCTCGCTGGAAGGCAGTGTGCGCGAAGCGTGCCTTTGGTCCCGCGGGCTCGCGAATACCGGGGTGCGGCGGCGGGCCACGATTCTCGATACAGCCGAACAGGTTACCGACGCAGAGCCCGACAGTTGCCCGGTGGCGCCCGCGGGCCGCTGGATCGTCGACCCTGACGGTGCGGTCGTCCGCGCCGGACTGGTACGCCACTACGGGACCAAGCACGGCCTGTGGCAGCTCGATCCCGACATCGCATACCTGTCGGGTGACAGACTGCCCGACGGCGTGCGCGGGTTCGAGGTCCTCGAGCAGTTGGCGTTCAGTGAACGGCGGCTGCGCCAGGCGCTTTCGGCGCGCGCTGTGGGAGCGGTTGAGATATTGGTCCGCGGGGTAGACATCGACCCGGATGCGCTACGGTCGCGGATGCGGCTGCGCGGTTCGGCGCACTTGAGCGTGGTCATTGCCCGACTGGGTTCTGGGGTCACAAGTCGGGCAACAGCATTTATATGCCGACCGTCACGGTGATCGGACACGTACCCTGGCATCAACTGCGTCGAGGTCCGATCGGCGCCGATTACAAGGATGGCCCTTGATACGTATTCTCGCCGCTGTTGTGTTGGCTGCCGGTGTGGTCGCGGGTTGGGCGACAGCCGCCCCGGTGGCCGCGGCCCAGTCAGCCTGTGAGGACCTGGGCGGTGTAGTCGACGCCGAAAAGATCTGTCACGTGAATGTCGAGAACCCTGCCTACCGGCTGGACTTCACATTCCCGGCCGACTATCCCGACCAGCAGGCTCTGACGGCCTATTTGACGCAGACCCGTGCCGGCTTCGTCAACGTTTCGGACATGCCAGGGGCCTGGAATCGGCCCTATGTCCTCGACGTTGGGGGCACAGCCCACCGGTCCGGCCCCGATGACGCCGGTACCCGCAGCGTTGTGTTCCAGGTTTATGAGAACGTCGGCGGTCCGCATCCGCAGACTTGGTACCGGGCGTTCAACTGGGATGTCTCGGCGGAGGCTCCCATCAGTTTCGACACGCTGTTCAAACCCGACTCCAAACCCCTGGACGTGATCTTCCCGATAGTGCAGTCCGATGTCTCCCGCCAGCTCGGTATGGATTCCGCGATTTCACCTGCTGACGGTCTGAATCCCGAGAAGTACCAGCAGTTCGCGATTACCGATGATTCGGTGATCTTTTTCTTCGGCCAAGGCGAGATGATGGCCGGTGCTGGGGGGGCGCTTCAGGCGACGGTGCCGCGCAGCGCGATCGCGCCGCTGCTCGCGCTACCGGACTACCCCGGGGCGAATCCGTAGACCTGGCCGTCGCTGGTTGCGGTGACGACACGCCTGTCCTGCCCGATTGATACCCCGACCGGCCATCCGGTGGCAGCGGGAAGGCGGTAGCTGTTGATAGTGCGCCCATCGCTGAGGTCGAAGAGCATCAGGGCCATCCCGGAGGCGTCGTCTGGGTCGTTACTGGCGGCGCGGACCACCGTGTAGCCGACGCCGGCCAGGCTTGAGGTCGATAGGGGTGAGGTGTCGTCGCGTTTCCAGACCTCTTCGCCCTGCTCGCCGGTGTCGCGGATGGCTACCAGTTGGGCTTTCGGCCCACCGCCGGCGATGATCAAACCATCTGGGGTGACTGACGGTGGGGTCTGGGCGAGATAGTTCAGCGGCACCGACCACTTCTGCGTGCCGTCAACACTGTTGAGCGCCCACAACTTCTCGTCGCGACCGTTGACGTACACCGTCGATCCATCTGCGGACAGAACCGGGCTGGACAGCGGCCCGCCACCGACAGCGTCGCTGGTCCACTCGCGGGTAAGTGGCGGGGTGTGCCCCGGCCGGTATTTCAGGCCGACGAGCACGGGTGCGTCGGCGCCGGGCTCCCACAG
>JBMYXJ010000129.1:0-7170 GCA_049608285.1 Mycobacterium sp.
CGGATCACCGTCGCGCCGATTCCGTGGGCAGCTAGATCCTTTCGCACCAGGTTGGGAAACGCCGTAGCGATCCGCTTGCCTTCGAGGTCGGCCACGCACCACGATCGCCCGGCCGGAGCGGCGTAACGAAACGTCGAGGACCCGAATCCAAGCGCCAGCCGCTCACGCACGGGCGCAACGGATTCCTCAGCCAGATCCCGTCCGGTGATGCCGAGGTCAAGTTCTCCCGAACCGACGTAGGTCGCGATGTCCTTAGGGCGCAGAAAAAAGAACTCGACCCGGTTGGCGGGGTCGACGACGGTCAGATCCTTGGCGTCGGTGCGCCGGCGGTATCCAGCCTCAGCAAGGATCTCGGCGGCGGAATCACTGAGCGTGCCCTTGTTGGGTACGGCGACTCTGAGCATGCTCACAACTTCCGGTACACGTCATCGAGCGACAGACCGCGCGACAGCATCAGCACCTGTGTCCAGTACAGCAGCTGACTGATTTCTTCGGCGAGCGCATTGTCGCTCTCGTGTTCGGCAGCCAACCAGACCTCGCCGGCCTCTTCGAGGATCTTCTTGCCGATGCCGTGCACACCGCCCTCGAGCGCAGCCACGGTGCCGCTGCCTGCTGGACGGGCCCGCGCGCGTTCGCTCAGCTCAGCGAACAGCGCATCGAAGGTCTTCACGGGTTGCGATTGTCCCATGTCGTCGCGAGCCGAGTCACGGCGGTTTCAGTTGGCCGTAAATCTCGTGCAAATCCGCGACCTGGAGTTCGGCAAGCGAGCCGGCATGGCGTCGCCGCCGGCCGCCGGGCACAAGAACATCGTTGGGGACCACCAGCACCGCACAACCAGCACGCTCCGCGGCAAGAGCGCCGGTCACCGAATCCTCCACCGCCAAGCAGTCCGAAGTCTTCATTCCGAGCAGGTCCGCCGCGCGCAGGTAAGGATCGGGGGCCGGCTTGCCATTGGGGACCTCGTCTCCGCACACCGAGGCCGAGAAATATTGGCGGCCAATGCTATTGAGGGCATGTTCAGTAAGTCCGCGCTGGGTGTTGGTCACCAGCGCCATCGGTGTGCGCTCGGCCGCAAGGGCATCCAGAATCTCACGCGCTCCCTCGCACCATGGCAGCCCAGCGTCGAACAGCTCGGCAGTGTGGGCATGCAGTGAGCGGGTCGACTCCGCCATCGCATCGGGCGCTGGGTCCAAGCCGAGTTCGGCGTATGCGGTTATCATCGTCTCTTCGGCCGACGCCCCGACCAACGCGGCCCTGGTCTCGCGGCTTATCGCGCCGCCGAATGATTCGTAGAACGTCGAAAGTGATACGTCCCACAGCTTCTCGGAGTCGACGAGCGTGCCGTCCATATCCCACAGCACCGCTCGCACTCGACCATTCTGTCACGCGCTCCTCGCACGGTGCGAACCGCGCGAGGAGCCCAAACCCGCGATTTGCCGGAACGAGTTCGTTGATGCCGCGGGCCAGTCCGGCGCAATGCGCAGTGGGCTACGGAACCGATAGACCAGCCTCTCGACGGCGCGGCGGCGTTGCTCCTCCCCTCGGAACTATTCGCGAACTCAGCGTCAATTGTCAGCGCGCCTTCAGCAATTTGTCAGCTACCAAAGGAATGCTAGTGGCTGTTGGACCAAACCTATCCCCGTTAGACGAGGAGAGTTGCGATGGCGTCCCTGACAAGGCCGGCTGGTGTGTCGCTAGCGATCGAGGCGAGCCCGCGAAACGTCCGTATGCCCATCGGCTCGGTGACACAGCTCGAAGCGACGCTTGAGCGGCGGACCCTAGAGGTGTCCGTGCTGGAGTATTTCTGGTCGCACTGACCTTCGCCCACAGCGAGCAGAGACGGCGGACCCGGCTGGCTCGTGAGGGTTCACTTCCGCTCTCGCCGGTTGGTCAGTATTCCGCGCATCGCGCGCACCGAAGCGGGCACCGGGATCTCGGACGTGCAGTCCGGCGAGCGCAGCGGCTCACCGTAGAAAGTCGTCAGCGGAACGATCCCGGCCCACACCCCGGCGGCGATATCTTCCTCGGGATCCTCTGACCAACCGTCACCAATTTTCAGCGCCCAGTTCGAGTCCCCGATCAGCAGACGTAGCGCCACGGTTGCCGCCAACTCTTTGCGTGAGCTGGCACGGAGTTCAGTAACACGGCCCGGAATAAAGGTGTCGGTCAGCGTTTCGAGGTAGCGGACCTTGTCGTCCTCGGGGATCTGTTCAAACGTCCCGAACAAGCACGCGCTGCGATATTGGAACGAGGATTCGAATGCGCTGCGGGCGACCAGGACTCCATCGAGCGTAGTCACTGAAACCGCTACCGAGGCACCCCGGGCCAACTCGCGCAACCAGGGTGAGCCGGTAGATCCGTGGATCACCAGCTCGTCACCAATCCGGACGAAGCCGATCGGGAAGATCGCCGGATGCCCGTCCCGGATCGCAGCGATGGTGGCCAACGGCGTGCTGTCGAGCAGGTCCTCAAGCTGCCCACGCGACGTGCTCTGCTTCTCAGGCAGGCGACTGACCGTGGTTGATGGCTGCGCCATGAAGCTACTGTCGCACGCCCATACCGTTGCGGCTCGGAGCAACACGTCAGGTGTCCGTTGACTCACACCTACCCCCAAGGGGACCTGACAGACAGAGTCATCGGAGGTCTCGTCCAGCGAAAATGAGCAGATGGGCGGCTCCTTGCATGATTCACTGGGGCGAGTGGGTGGACTCTTGGGCGAGTGGGTGGAATAGGGCCTAGCTGCCAGCACGGGTGTCGCCCACGGAGAGGAATTTCAGTGGTGCAGGCGGGAGGGGCGTTGTGAGTGCCGACACGCGCCTGAAGCTTGGGATTGGCCTGTTGGTCCTGGGGCTGTTCATGCCGTTGGGGACGGTCTTCGTCGCCGCAACCAATTGGCCGGACACGTTGAAAACGCTGATAGGCGGCATCCTCTTTTTCGGTCTGGAGATCATGGCGATTCCGGCCGTGGCTCTGATGGGGCAGGAGAACTACAACCGCATCGTCAATCGAGTCAAGGCCACGCTGAAGCGGTTGAAGCCACCCGGCGATGTTGGCCGGACCCGCTACCGGATCGGCTTGGCCCTGTTCGGGGTCCCGCTTCTGATTGGCTGGATTGGGAGCTATCTTGCCGCCTGGCGGCCCGAGGATTATCCGATCCGAATTGGAATCAATCTTGCGCTCGACCTGACCCTGGTGTCCAGCTTGTTTGTCCTCGGAGGAGATTTCTGGGACAAGCTGCGGGCACTGTTCCGTCACGACGCCCGGGCGATGGTCGTGCACTCGCCTGCCGAGACTGACGGGCGCTCCGCCTCCTCGGGCGGCGACACCGCCATCGACAACCGACTCCAACGGAAGGCCCACCCATGACCGAGCGACTCATCACCATCGAACAGCAGATTGCTGCCCCGCGGGCTGACGTCTGGAGGGTGCTCGCCGACTTCCCGAACATCGCCGATTGGAACAGCGGCGTGAAGGTCTCCCGCGCGACCAGCAGTGCCACCGGCGGGATCGGCGCCACCCGGCACTGCGACCTGGCCCCTGCCGGAGGTCTCGACGAGACCATCATCGATTGGCAAGACGAACAGCGCCTCGTCATCTCCATCGACAAAGCGACCGTTGTGCCCATTGACCAAGCTCAGATCACCTTCATTCTCGAATCATCCCCAGCGGATGATTCGACCCGGACAGTGGTTGAGTATCGCTACCGACCCAAGGGCGGACCGTTGCGTCGCTTGGTCGGCCCACTCGTCGACCGACAGCTCGCCAAGGGATTTGCCGGGTTCCTCGTCGACCTGGAAAAAGCCGCACAACGAATCGATTGACCTATCGCCCAGGTGCCGCCGAACTCGGCGACCAGTGCGAACTCGCCTCAGTCCTCCGGGTTGTAGCCGAGGTTGGGGCCCAGCCAGCGCTCGGCTTCGGCCAGGGTCCAGCCCTTTCGAACCGCGTAGTCAGCTACCTGGTCCTGGGCCAGCCGGCCCACCACGAAGTACTGCGACTGCGGATGCGAGAAGTACCAGCCGCTGACGGCAGCACCCGGCCACATTGCCATCGATTCGGTCAGCTCGATGTCGGTCCGCTTCTGGACGTCCATCAACTCCCAGAGCGTCGCCTTCTCGGTGTGCTCGGGGCAGGCCGGGTAGCCGGGAGCAGGGCGGATTCCCACGTACTTCTCGCGGATGAGCGCCTCGTTGTCCAACTGCTCATCGCGTTGGAATCCCCAGAACTCCTTGCGAACCCGCTGGTGCATCCGCTCGGCGAACGCCTCCGCCAGCCGGTCGGCGATCGACTCCAGCAGGATCGCGCTGTAGTCATCGACGGCTGCCTTGAACTCCGCGATCTTGTCCTGGCTGCCCAGCCCCGCGGTGACGGCGAAGGCACCGACGTAGTCAGCCAGACCGCTGTCCTTAGGCGCGATGTAGTCGCCCAGCGACCGGTTCGGGATGCCTTCCCGGTGCTCGCCCTGCTGGCGCAGGTGGTGCAGCGTGGTCATCACCTCGGTACGGGTCTCGTCGGTGTACACCTCGATGTCGTCACCGACCGCGTTCGCCGGGAAAAAGCCGATTACTCCATTGGCCGTCAGCCACTTCTCACTGATCAGGGTGTCGAGCATCTCCTGAGCGTCGTCATACAGCTTGCGGGCGGCCTCGCCCGAGGCCGGGCTGTTGAGGATGTCGGGAAACTTGCCCTTCATCTCCCAAGCGTTGAAGAACGGCTGCCAGTCGATGTAGTCACGCAGCTCGGCGAGGTCGTAGTCATGAAAATCGCGCACACCGAGGCCCTGGGCCGGTACCGGCGGTGTGTAGCCGTCCCACTCGATCGGCGTTCGGTTTGCCCGGGCCTTCTCCAGCGTCAACATCGGCCGCTCACGTTTCTGAGCGTGCCGCTCACGCAGGGCTGCGTAATCGGTCTCGGTGGCCTCGAGCAGGGCTGGGCGCTGCTTGTCATCCAGAAGTGCAGCAGCGACCGGCACCGAACGAGAAGCGTCCTTGACCCACACCACCGGAGCGGATCGACGCGGCGAAATCTTCACAGCCGTGTGGGCTCGCGACGTGGTCGCACCACCGATAAGCAGCGGAATCTCCAGGCCCTGGCGCTCCATTTCGGCGGCGAAGTTGACCATCTCGTCCAGCGACGGTGTGATCAGGCCGGACAGCCCGACGATGTCGGCGTTGTGTTCCTTCACCGCGTCCAGGATCTTCTGGGCCGGCACCATCACGCCGAGGTCGATCACGGTGTAGTTATTGCACTGCAGGACCACCCCGACGATGTTCTTGCCGATGTCGTGGACATCGCCCTTGACGGTAGCCATCACGATGGTGCCGTTTGTGATCTCCGCAGCTTCAGAATCGCCCGCCGCTTCTTTCTCCGCCTCGATGAAAGGCAGCAGGTAGGCAACGGCCTTCTTCATCACCCGGGCCGACTTCACCACCTGGGGAAGGAACATCTTGCCTGCGCCGAAGAGGTCACCGACGACGTTCATGCCGTCCATCAGCGGGCCCTCGATCACCTCGATCGGGCGACCTCCCGCCGCGAAAATCTCGGCTCGCAATTCCTCGGTGTCGGACTCGACATAGGCGTCGATACCCTTGACCAGGGCGTGGGTGATCCGCTCTCGGATTGGGAGGCTGCGCCACTCGGCAACTCCGGCTTCGTCGGTTCCGGTCTGGTCCTTCTGGTTGAACCGTTCGGCGATCTCCAGCAGTCGTTCGGCCGCATCCTCGCGACGGTTTAGGACGACGTCCTCAATCCGGTCCCGCAGTTCGGCGTCGATCGAGTCGTAGGGCACCAGCGCTCCAGCGTTGACGATGCCCATATCCAGGCCGGCCTTGATGGCGTGGAACAGGAACACCGCGTGGATCGCCTCGCGGACAGGGTTGTTGCCCCGGAAGGAGAACGACACATTCGAGATACCGCCGGAGATATGTACCCCGGGAAGGTTCTCTTTGATCCAGGCGCAGGCCTCAATGAAGTCGATTCCGTATGTCGCGTGCTCCTCGATTCCGGTCGCCAGCGCGAAGCAGTTCGGGTCGAAGATGATGTCCTCGGCCGGGAAGCCGACCTCTTCGGTCAGGATCCGGTAGGCGCGCCCGCAGATCTCGATGCGGCGCTCCAAGTTGTCGGCCTGGCCCTGCTCGTCGAAGGCCATCACCACGACCGCGGCGCCGTACTTGCGGCACAGTCGCGCCTCTCGGATGAACTTCTCCTCGCCCTCCTTCATGGAGATCGAGTTGACGATCGGCTTGCCCTGCACGTTCTTCAGGCCGGCCTCGATGACCTCCCACTTGGAGGAGTCGATCATCACCGGGACGCGGCTGATGTCGGGTTCGGCCGCGACCAGCTTGGTGAACCGGTCCATCGCGGCGACGCCGTCGATCATGCCCTCGTCCATGTTGATGTCGATGACCTGCGCGCCGACCTCGACCTGCTGCAGCGCTACCGACAGGGCCGTGTCGTAGTCCTCGGCCTTGATCAGGTTGCGGAACCGGGCGGAGCCCGTGATGTTCGTGCGCTCACCGATGTTCACGAACAGGGAATCATCGGTGATGTTGAGCGGCTCCAGGCCGGAAAGCCGGGTGGCGACCTCTATTTTCGGCACCTCCCGCGGCGGCTTGCCGTCGACGACCTTGGCGATTTCGGCGATGTGTGGCGGCGCCGTTCCGCAGCAACCACCGACCAGGTTGACCAGGCCGGCCTCGGCGAACTCGGCGATGTAGCCGGCCTGACGCTCCGGGGACTCGTCGTACTCGCCGAAGGCGTTGGGCAGGCCGGCGTTGGGGTAGCAGGACACAAAGGTGTCCGCGATCCGCGCCATCTCGGCGATGTACGGCCTCATCTCCGGCGCGCCCAGCGCGCAGTTGAGGCCGACCGCGATCGGATTGGCGTGCCTGATCGCGTTCCAGAATGCTTCAGTGACCTGACCGGACAACGTCCGCCCGGAAGCATCGGTGATAGTGCCCGAGATGACCACGGGCCAGCGGCGTCCGCGGTCCTCGAACAGCGTCTCGACGGCGAACACCGCCGCCTTGGCGTTCAGCGAATCGAAGATCGTCTCGATGAAAATGAGGTCGGAACCACCGTCGACCAGGCCGTTGGCAGCTTCGAGGTAGGCGGCAACCAGCTGGTCGTAGGAGACATTGCGGGCTCCGGGGTCGTTGACGTCCGGCGAGA
>JBMYXJ010000130.1:0-4130 GCA_049608285.1 Mycobacterium sp.
GCCGTGTCACCGGCGCTCAGGCCCCCGGGCCCGAACGGCAGGAACGCATCGTCTGGTAAGGCAAAAACCACTTTGTGTGAACCTCCTTGGATGACGGCCGAGCAGAGCGGCCTCGCAGAAGAGACTCGGTCGCATGCGTTTCAACGGTGCTTCTGTTGTGTTTCGAATGCGTGAACGGGCGCGCGCAAGTCGTTACGCTCGTGTTTCGCCCTCCATGACCGGCAGAAAGTCCGCGGCGCGCGAAACAACTACTGCCTTTTCAGGCTGCGGTCCACGCCTAGCAGAGCAGGGCATCGACGAACGCGGCCGGCTCAAATGGTGCCAGATCGTCGGGCCCTTCGCCCAAACCGACGAGCTTGACCGGCACTCCGAGTTCCTGCTGGACGCGAAAGACGATACCTCCCTTGGCCGTGCCGTCCAGCTTGGTCAGCACCACGCCGGTGATGTCGACGACTTCGGCAAAAACGCGCGCCTGCGGCAGGCTGTTCTGGCCTATCGTCGCGTCCAGGACGAGCAGGACTTCGTCAACGAATGCGCGGCGGCCAACGACGCGCTTGACCTTGCCCAATTCGTCCATCAAGCCAGTCTTGGTGTGCAAGCGGCCAGCGGTGTCGACGACGACGACGTCGGCTCCTGAGGTTATTCCCGTGTCGACAGCATCGAACGCCACCGACGCCGGATCAGCGCCTTCGGAACCGCGCACGACCTGGGCACCGACGCGGGAGGCCCATGCCTGAAGCTGATCAGCCGCCGCGGCGCGGAACGTGTCGGCAGCCCCGAGCACGACACGCCTGCCGTCTGCGACGAGGACGCGCGCGAGTTTACCGACCGTCGTGGTCTTCCCGGTTCCGTTGACCCCGACAACCAGCAGCACAGACGGCTTGTCGCCGTGCGGCAACGCCTTGATCGAACGGTCGAGATCGGGTTGCAGTTCTGCTATCAGCACTTCGCGCAGCACCGCGCGGGCGTCGGACTCGGTACGCACCCGACTGCTGGCCATCTCTGAACGCAGTGCCGCCACCACCGATTCGGTGACAACCGGCCCGAGGTCGGCGATCAGCAGGGTGTCCTCGACCTCCTGCCACGAATCCTCATCCAGATCGCCGCCACCCAACAGGCCCAGCATGCTTCGGCCGAGCGCGTTCTGAGACTTCGCCAGCCGACCGCGCAGCCGGTCCAGCCGGCCGTCCGGAGGCGCGATATCGCCGACATCGACCGCAGCCTGAGGTGTCTCAGGAGCCGGCTCGAGCGTCTCGACTGGGGGCTCGAGCGTCTCGACTGGCGGCTCGGACGCCTCGACTGACGGTTCGGCTGTCTCGAGTGACAGCTCAGGTGGCTCGACTGACGGCCCGGGTGGCTCGACTGACGGCCCCGGTGCCTTGGCAGGCGACTCAGGTGCCTTTGCTGGCGACTCGGGTGCCTCGATTAGCGGCTCGGGAAGCGGTACGTCGGCAATCGGACGCTTGGGTGCGTCGCGCGGAACGGTTGCATCATCACCGACCGCCGGCAGCCCACTACTGTCGATCCGATCAGGGCCAGCCGGGGCCTCAGCCGGGGCCGATGCGCTGAACGTGATCCCCCCGGAGGCGGCATAACCGCCTGAGCGGTCGACAGGTGTGGCCTGATCTGGAGCCGAGAGGCGGATACGGCCACGGCGATACCTCACCAGGCCCACGACAAGCGCGGCTACGAGTACAACGGCAATGACCGCGATCGCGATCCAAAGACCTTCAGACACCCCGCCATTGTCGCAGGGCCGTCAGGTGGGGCTGGCCACCAGCTCCTGGCCCCGCATTCGCTGCGAAATGATTGCTGTGATGCCGTCGTTGCGCATAGTTACGCCGTACAGAGCATCGGCGACTTCCATCGTCGGCTTCTGATGGGTGATCACGATCAGCTGCGAGCGTTCCCGCAACTGCTCGAACAGCGTGATAAGCCGACCCAGGTTGACATCGTCGAGCGCAGCCTCCACCTCGTCCATGACATAGAACGGGGACGGCCGCGCACGGAAGATCGCCACCAGCATGGCCACCGCTGTCAACGACTTCTCACCACCAGATAGCAGCGACAACCGTTTGATCTTCTTGCCGGGCGGACGGGCCTCCACCTCGATGCCCGTGGTGAGCATGTCGCTCGGGTCGGTCAACACCAGCCGACCCTCGCCCCCGGGGAAGAGCGCCGAGAACACCTGGGAAAACTCACGTTCGACGTCTGCGTAGGCCTCCGTGAACACCTGCAGAATTCGCGTGTCAACATCGGCGATGACTTCGAGCAGGTCCTTGCGGGCTGCCTTGACATCCTCGAGTTGAGTGGACAAAAAGTTGTAGCGCTCCTCCAACGCGGCGAACTCCTCTAGGGCGAGCGGGTTGACCCTGCCCAGTTCGTTGAGCTCACGCTCGGCGCGCTTGGCCCGCCGCTCCTGAGTAGGCCGGTCGAACGATTGCGGCACCGGTGCGGTGACCTGTTCACCGCGTTCGCGCGCCGCCTCGAACTCGGCCATCTCGAGTTGCGTCGGTGGCAACGGGACGCTTGGGCCGTATTCGGCGACAAGATCGGCGACGGCCATACCGAACTGCTCGAGTACGTGCTCCTCGAGTTGCTCGATGCGCAGCGCGGCTTGCGCTTTGGCGACCTCGTCGCGGTGCAGCGAATCGGTGAGCACGTTGATCCTGGCAGTGAACTCGTTGACCTCGTCGCGTGCGTTCGCGAGGGCGGCAGCACGGGAATGACGTTCAGCTGCGACCTCGTCGCGGATGGTGGACGCGGCATCCACGGCCGCACTCAAGCGGGTCGCGACCAGTCGTCCGGACTCGGCCACGGCAGCCGCGACCGCTGCCGCGTGCACCCGCGCCTCACGAGCTCGCTGGGCTCGGATGCGCGCTTCGCGCTCTGCGGTCGCTGCCCGGCGCAGCGAATCAGCTTGCCCACGAACGGCATTCGCACGCTCCTCCGCAGTACGCACCGTCAGCCTGGCCTCGACTTCCACCGAGCGTGCCCCCTCAGCCGCGGCCGTCGACTCTTGACGGTTGACGGGCTCGGCCTCGAACATCGGCTCCTGCTGGGCGTTGTGCAGTCGCACTTCGAGCTGGGCGAGTTCGGATACCGTGGAGTTACGACCGGCCTCCAACTCCTCACGCTGCTGGATCAGTCGCTGCCACTCATCGTCGGCAGCGCGCGCCTCCTGGCCCAGTCGACCCAGTTTCTCGTAGATCGCTGAGATCGCAGCGTCGGATTCGTTGAGAGCCGCCAGCGCCTGTTCGGCGGCGTCCTGGCGGTCCGACTGCTCAGCAAGCCCACCGGAGAGGGCTGCCGACAGCTCGCCGGCTTGCCGCTCGGCATCGGCCAGCGCTGCCCGCGCCTTGTCGACTTCAGAGTTGATCTCCAGGGTGCTGGGCCTGCGATCCGATCCGCCACTGACCCAGCCGGCACCGACGAGGTCGCCGTCGGGGGTGACGGCGCGCAGTTGGGGTTGCGCCGCAACAAGTTCCAACGCGGCCACGATGTTATCGACCATCGCGACCCCGGCAAGCATCGCGGTCACCGCTGCATGTACCCGCGGCGCCACGTCGACGACGTCCACCGCCCACACCGCACCCGGTGGCAGATCCCCCGGTACCGGCGCTACCTGCGCCGGCCAGTCGCCCAGCACGATGGCAGCACGTCCACCGTCGGACTCTTTCAGCGCGGCCACCGCATCACGGGCAGCGTCGAAGTTCTCCGCCGCGACCGCTTCGGCAGCGGCACCCAGCACGGCGGCGACCGCCGTCTCGTACCCGGAACGAACTTTAACCAGACGTGCGATTGATCCGAAAAGGCCTGCACCACTGCGGTTTTCTTGAAGCCACGCAGCACCATCCTTGCGATCCAAGCCTACCGATAACGCCTCGATACGCGCCTGAAGTGACGCGACCTCGCGTTCGGCAGCCCGCTCGCCTGCTTGCAACTCCGCAACGCGTTCGTCGGCAAGCCGCAACGCAGAGACCATTCGATCATGGTGCTCATCAAGTCCGACCTCGCCTGCGTCGAGCTCGCCGACACGGCTCTGCATCGTTTCGAAATCCGCCTGGGTCTGCTGCGCGCGGGCGGCGGCATCGTCGATGCCCACAGCCAGCCGTGCTACCTCCCCGTCG
>JBMYXJ010000130.1:4140-7157 GCA_049608285.1 Mycobacterium sp.
GGGTACGCATGGTGTCCACTTGGCCTGCCAGCCTTGCCAGACCCTCCCTGCGGTCGGCCTCGGCGCGGGCGGCTTCGAGGTGGGCTCGCTCGGCTTCGGCAGCGACCTGCTCACGCTTGGCCAGCTCGGCCCGACTGACATCCAGACGGGTCCGGGCTTCGGCCAATTCACCGAGTAGCTGCCTTTCCTGCTCGGCGATCTCCTCGGCCTGCGCGTCGAGCTCGTCGGGGTCGGGGCCGCTGGCCACGTCCGGTTCTCCGTCAAGGTATTGGGCACGCTCGCCGGCGATCCGGACTGTCGCGCTGACCCGCTCGGCCAGAGCCGAGAGCCGAAACCACCGATGTTGCGCGGAATCGGCGCGCTCGCTGAGACTCTCCACGGCGGATTCGTGAGAGTTGAGCTCGGCCGTCCTGGCTTCCAGCCGTTCGGTGAGGTCGTCGTGCTCGCGCCGCAGCGTCGTCTCGGCCTGGCTGGTGTCATCGAGCTCAGCCTTGCGGGCCACCAGGTCGTCGGCGGCAAGCCGTAGCCGAGCGTCGCGAAGGTCAGCCTGAATCGTCTGGGCGCGGCGCGCCATCTCAGCCTGCCTGCCGAGTGGCTTGAGCTGGCGACGCAGTTCGGTTGTCAGATCGGTTAACCGGGCCAAATTCGCCGACATCGAGTCGAGCTTGCGCACCGCCTTTTCCTTGCGCTTTCGGTGTTTGAGGACGCCCGCGGCCTCCTCCACGAACGCGCGCCGGTCTTCCGGGCGAGATTCCAGGATCTGCGCCAGCTTGCCCTGCCCAACGATGACGTGCATCTCACGCCCAATACCGGAGTCGCTGAGCAGCTCCTGCACGTCCATCAAACGGCAACTGCTGCCGTTGATCTCGTACTCGCCGGCGCCGTCGCGAAACATCCGTCGCGTGATCGACACCTCGGAGTATTCGATGGGAAGCGCGTTGTCGGAGTTGTCGATCGTCAGGGTCACCTCGGCGCGGCCGAGTGGGGCGCGCGACGACGTCCCGGCGAAGATGACGTCTTCCATCTTGCCGCCCCGCAGCGTCTTGGCGCCTTGCTCCCCCATGACCCAGGTGAGCGCGTCGACCACGTTGGATTTACCCGAACCGTTGGGCCCCACGACACAGGTGATGCCGGGTTCGAAGCGCAGAGTCGTCGGCGAAGCGAAGGACTTGAAGCCCTTCAGCGTCAGACTCTTCAGATGCATGACCCGTTAGCCTACCGCCGGGCGCGTCAGCGCTCGCTGAAGCCCGTGAACGATTCGACCGGTTCGGACCAGTCGGAAATCACCTTGTCGACGCCTCCCGGGGTGTTCGGGCTGTTTAGCAGGTCAAGGAGCTGTTCGCAGGCTTCGCGGGGGCCTTGGGCGACGACGTGGACACGCCCGTCCGGACGGTTCGACGCGAACCCGCTCAGCCCCAGTTCGAGCGCCCGCGCGCGCACCCACCATCGGAAACCCACGCCCTGGACATGACCGTGCACCCAGGCCGACAGGCGGACGTCATCCCCTTCCAACGTCGTTCACCTCAAATGTCACTTCGGTCCCAGCTTTTAATGTCCGTCCCACTGTGCACACCTGTTCGATCGCACGTTCGACGACGGTCAACAGACGTGTGAGCTCGTCGGAGGACAACCCCGACAGGTCAACCTCGAGCGACTCCGCCAGCAGCGGATAGCACTCCCGGTCCCGGTCGGCGGGCCCAGTCACCCTGATCGTGGCCTCGTAGTCATCGCCTAGCCGGCGCCGCAGCGGCTGATCACTACTCAGCCCGCCGCACGCGGCCAGCGCAATCTTCAGCAACTCCCCGGGGGTAAATACACCCTCGACATCCTCGGATCCGATGAAAACCTCGGCTCCCCGTGTGCTGCGTCCGGTATATCTACGCACACCCGTGCGCTGCACCCATAGATCAGTCATGGGTCATTTCTACAACCTTGCTATTCACAACCCGGAATCTCAGTTCGCATATGTCCGCGGCCGTGGCTGGCAGCGCGGGCAATAGCAGGATGAGCGGTTCATGAACTTCTCCCGCCGCATCACCGCACCGCAGCGCCGGCATGGCTGCCCGTCGCGACCGTACGCGTCCAGCGACCGATCGAAGTAGCCGGACTCCCCGTTGACGTTGATATAGAGGGAGTCGAACGATGTCCCACCCTGGCCGAGCGCGTCGGTCATCACCTCGGCTGCCCCGTCGAGCAGCGTGGCCAGCTTCCGCGCGGGCAGCCCGGAGGCCAGCCGGGCACCGTTGACTTTGGCCCGCCACAGCGCCTCGTCAGCGTAGATGTTGCCGATCCCCGAGACCACCCGCTGATCCAACAGCTGACGCTTGATCTCAGAATGCTTGTGCCGCAGCACCTTGACAACGGCATCGCGGTCGAACTGCGGGTCCAGAGGATCGCGTGCGATGTGGGCGACGGGCATCGGTACATCGGTTCCCTCGACTGTGACGACATCGGCAATCAGCCATCCGCCGAACGTACGCTGGTCTACGAAGCTCAAGGTGGTGCCGTCGTCGAGCAAGACCGTGATGCGCAGATGCTTCTCGTCGGGGACTGCGCCCAAGAGCATCTGCCCGCTCATGCCCAGGTGCACGACGAGCGCGGTCTCGTCTCCGAGCGTCAACCACAGGTACTTTCCCCGACGACCGGTTCCGGTGATGGTGGCGCCGATCAGGCGGGCGGTCAGGTCGGCGCTGCCGAGCTCATGGCGGCGCACGGCACGGGGATGATGCACACGGACCGTGGTGATGGTCTTGTCGGTAACGTGTTCGGCCAACCCGCGGCGGACGACCTCGACCTCGGGAAGTTCAGGCATCGTTGAGAGTGTTCCAAGCCGCCGCGGCAGCCTTGAGTTCAGCCATCGTTGAGAGAGTTCCAGGCCGCCGCGGCAGCCTTGAGTTCAGCCTCTTTCTTGGTACGGCCGAGGCCTTTTCCCTGCTCGGCCCCAGCGACCATCACCATGGCGGTGAATTCTTTGTCGTGGTCCGGCCCGGTGGACGTCACGATGTAGATCGGTGCCC
>JBMYXJ010000131.1:0-7147 GCA_049608285.1 Mycobacterium sp.
ACCGACAAAGTCGCACTCGGATTCGTTGGCTGCCGTGACACGCTGCCGCACCTGCAGCGTCTGGCGCAGTACACCCGGAGCGCGTTCGAGGAACTCGAGCAGGTCGTTCAGCGGCCTGGGCCGGCGTCGAAATGACTGCCGCCACCTGGTTCTGAGTGGTCCACCCCGCTACGTAGCCGCGACCCCTGCGCGGGCCGTCTCGAAAAGTGTTCCCTTGCAGTTCGTTCAGTAGCGGGGAAGACTCACTTGAACACAGCGAAGGAGATCGAGATGGAGATCGCCACAACCGAATCGCCTACCAGTCGTGACGACGGGCAGGCCGAGATTGCAGTTGAGAATCCGGCCACCGGCGAGGTCATCGGGAACGTGCCCGACATGACCGCCCGCGAGATAGCTGAGCTGGCCCGCCGAGGTCGGGCCGCGCAACCCGGCTGGGAGGCGCTGGGCTTCGACGGCCGCCGGCGCGTTCTGAAGCGCATGCAGCGTTGGCTGATCGACCACGCCGACCAGGTGATCGAAACGATCTGCGCCGAGACCGGAAAACCCTACGAAGACGCGCAGATCGCCGAACACATCTACGGCGCAGCGGCGTTTGGGTTCTGGGGGGACAAGGCAGCGCACTACCTCGCAGACCAGCGGATCCGATCTTCGTCGATCTTCGTCAAGGGTAAGAAGCTCGTACTGCGCTACCGTCCGTTGGGGCTCATCGGCGTCATAGGACCGTGGAATTATCCACTGACCAACTCGTTCGGCGACTGCATCCCCGCACTCGCGGCCGGCAACAGCGTGATCCTCAAACCCTCAGAAATCACGCCGCTGACCTCGCTTCTCCTGGCCCGAGGGTTGGCCGAGTGCGGCCTGCCCAAAGATGTGTTTGCCGTGGCTACTGGTCGCGGTGCGGCCGGCGCGGCGCTCATCGACGAGGTCGACATGATCATGTTCACCGGGTCGACCGCCACCGGACGCAAGGTCGCGGTGCGAGCCGCTGAGCGATTGATCCCTACTTCGCTTGAGCTTGGTGGCAAGGACCCGATGATCGTGCTCTCGGACGCCAACCTCGAACGCGCGGCCAACCACGCGGCCTACTACTCGATGTTCAACTGCGGCCAAACCTGCATCTCGATCGAACGATGCTATGTGGAGGCGCCGGTCTACGACGAGTTCGTTGCGCGTGTCACCGAAAAGGTGCGCGCGATCCGCCAAGGTGTACCCACTGGTCCCGGCAGCATCGACGTCGGATCACTGACCTTTCCGCCGCAGGTCGACATGGTTGAGCGCCACGTCGGGGAGGCGCGCGAACGCGGCGCCAAGGTGCTCACCGGTGGGCAGCGCGGGCGCAGCACGGGGTACTGGTACGAGCCGACGGTGCTCGTGGACGTCGACCACGACATGGCCTGTATGCGGGAAGAGACCTTCGGTCCGACGCTGCCGATAATGAAGGTGGCCGATGCCGAGGAGGCGATCCGGCTGGCCAACGACTCCGAGTATGGGTTGTGCGCGGCGGTGTTCGCCGGGGATTCGGCACGCGCGGAAGCGGTGGCGCGTCGGGTGAACGCGGGCGCAGTCACCGTCAATGACGCGCTGGTGAACTACACCGCACTCGAGTTGCCGATGGGCGGCGCCAAGCCCGGCTCCGGGATTGGCTACCGCCACGGTGCAGGCGGAATCCGCAAGTACTGTCGTCAACAGTCCTTGCTCATCTCCCGCATCAACCCCGGTCGCGATGTGCATATGTATCCGTACAAGGCTCGACGAACCCGGCTTATCGGCCGGCTGCTCGGCCTCATCTACCGCGGGAGTCGCTGAGAAGCGGCGGCCGACACGGCAGCGCCGCGAAAATTACTGGGTGCCACGCCCTCCCAGCGTTTGAAGGCGTGGGTGAAGTTCCCCGTCTCTGCATATCCCAGGCGTTTGGCGATTTGCTCCACCGGGGTGTCTTGCGCTAGCAGTTCGATTGCCAACCTACGCCGCACCTCATCGAGCAGCGTCCGGAATGACGTCCCCTCGTTGACGAGGCGACGGCGCAGCGTCCTCGGATCGATATGCAGTTCCTCGGCTACCCTCTGCATCGACGGCAGCTCACCAGGCTGGTGCCGCAACCGGCTACGGACCTGCCCGGCGACTCCGACGCGCGACAGTCTGCGATCGAGCAGGTCCCGACACTGGCGGCTGAGCATGCGAGCGGTGTTCGTATCCGCCAGTGGCGATGGTTGATCCAGGAACCTGCGCGCCACTGCAATCCGGTTGCAGTGCCGACCGGGATAGACGTCACTCAGAGGAAGGTGCCAGACCTCGGCCAGCTTGGCGGCCCGCTCAGCATCGAGCGTCGTTTCTAGCCACAGCGGCGTGAACTCGAGCTGCGCTGCGCGCATTGCGGCGACTACCCCGGCAAGATCGCGTTCGACGATGAATGCCCGCACATCGGAAGGCAGCTCGCTGTCGTCGGCGATCAGATAGGTGTACTCCTCGTCGGTCTCCACCGAAAAACGAAGGTGGGTCGGGGACAACGCCAGGAACGGCAAGGCCGACTCCACGCCCTCCCGCACCGTGGGACAAGCCAAGATCAGGAACCCGATGACCCCGGCGCGGCCCAGTGTGGAGTGCGGTCCCACTTCAAGGCCCACACCCGGTCGATCGCCAAGCCGGGCCATCAGATTGCGGATGACGTCGAACTCCTGGTGTGCCCAGATCTCAGCGTTCTCGTCGGCGAGGTCCGCCTCGGTCACACCGCTGCCCGCGAGGCAGTCCGCGGCCGTCATCCCATGCGCCATGCCGGCCTGCACCATGATGCGAACGCCTTCGGTGCCCCGAGGCGCTGCCCACACTGGGCCCATTCTCACTGTCCGAAAATACCAAATTCGTGTCCCGTAGGAACATTCTCTTGCTCAGAGTTCTCGCCTAACGTGCTGGCTATGACGACCGCAATCGCTGTCGGCCAGGATCAGAGCCTGACCGAAGACCTTCAGGATCTCTACCGGCGGACGAAGGCGCAGGTCGGTGACGAGGACCTCGCACACATCCGAAATGTGACCGCCTACGGCAAGGCGATCATGGCTCGGCGAATCGAACTCTTGCACGTTGGCGGACCGAAGGCGGCAGGCCGTGCGGCGGTCCTCGAGATGCTCTACCGACTGCTCCAGTTCTCCGAGCTGGGCCACAACATCATCCATGGCAGCTACGACCATCTGCCGAACTGCGGCGAATACCACTCCGAGCGCTACGAGTGGGACTTCAATGTCGACATCCGCGATTGGAAGGTGATGCACCACGAGGGGCACCACCCACACACCAACATCGCCGGCCGCGACCACGACCTTGGCTACAGCTTCGCCCGCGGAATGGCCGGCCAGGACTGGTTCGGCCACCACGTCGCGCAGATCGCGCTTATCGGGGCGCTCACCGCCACGGCGCCGCAGAGCGCCCCGTTCGTTCTCGGCAACTTGACCCGGCACGTCGAGGGCCGGCGCTTCTTCAGCCGACGCACGCTGCGTTCCCCGGCGCGCATGGCCCTGGGTGACGCCCGAAAGCGCTATGTGGACGAACCATTGACCGCAGGCGCGAGGTTCCTCCCGGCGTTGCTGTCCAACTATCTGGGTGGTATTGCCGGGTACATGTCAGTGTTCTTGCTCGTTGCAATCGAACATCACGCCGGCGAGCTGGAGATGTTTCCGGACCCCGGTCCCGACGAGACACCGAACCAGTACTACTCACGCCAATTCCGGGCAACCCGGAACTTTGTGCGTAGTCCGCGCATCGACAACTTCCTGGAGCAACTCCTGGCCGAAGAGGTGCCGTTCGACAACCGACCCGATTTCCGGATCTTCTACGGCGGCCTCGACACCCACATCGAACATCACATGTTCCCGGACCTGCCGCCCAACCGGCAACGCGAGATCGCGCCTGCGGTGCGCGAGATTGCGGCGCGGCACGGCCTCCCTTATCACGAGACGCCCCTGCTCGAATCGATTCGCCTCGTCGCCAAGGCAGTGACCGGGTTGTCGATCCCCGTGGGCGAGAAGGAGTTCGGCACACCAGTGCGCCTTCTGGCGCAGCCGGTGTCCCTGGCACGCCGGCTGGCGTTCGGCGCGGCCTACAAGCTACTGCCCGAAGCCCCCTACCTGGAGAAACCGCGGTTCTACAACGTTCCGGTCAAGGTGCTGTCGGCCCACTCGCTTGCAGACGGACAGGCAGTGCACGTCCGAATGCAGAAGCCCTTCGGTTGGGACGACATCTGCTGGGATGCAGGATCTTTCGTTTCGGTGCGGGTCAAGGTTGGGGACGACATTCTGGTACGCCAATACAGCCTCGTCCATGACAGTAACCACTCCGACACCATGGAGATCTGTGTCAAACGCGTCATCGACGGTCGCGTCTCCAACGAGCTCAACGACACTCTGCGAGCCGGGAAATACGTGACGCTGGTCGGCGTGCCCGCCAACACTGGTGGGCTGACCATGACGGCCGTGCCGGGCAAGTCGCTGTTCATCGCCGGCGGCGTAGGAGTCACTCCGATCATCAGCCAGCTCAGAAAGATTGCCCGCGAGGCACCGGGGTCCGACGCGGTCCTGCTGTACTTCAACCGTGACGATCACTCGATCATCTTCGAGCGCGAGCTGCGCGAGATTGCCGAACGCACAGGGGTGCGGGTCCACTTCTTTACGGACAACCCGTCACGAAGGCACGGCATCACCCACGGGCAGCTCTCGCAGATTCTCCTCAAACGCCATGTCCGCGATATCGCGGACCGTGAGACGTTTATCTGCGCACCGCCGGCGATGGTCGATCTCGCGCAGGGGCACCTTCACAACCTGGGGCTCAACCCTGAGCGGATCCACACCGAGTCGTTCACCGCTCCCACGCTCGCCCGCCCCGCAGACGACGGCCGCAGGTACACGGTCCGGTTCCGACGCAGCGAACGATCAGTCCAAATCGACGGCGCCACAACGCTCTTAGAGGCCGCCGGGCGAGCCGGTATTCGAGTGCCGACCGGCTGCGAACGGGGGCTCTGCGGCGCCTGCGTGACGCCAAAACTGAGCGGCTCCACACAACTCGAAGCCGACCTGGCCCCGATGGCACGCGTCACCGTCTGCAACAGCCTCGCCTGTTCGGACATCGACCTGGACCTCTAGCGGAAGCACTCCGTAGGCGGCGCCTGGCTAGCTGAGCCTTTCGCACCTTCACTGGGTCCCACACCAACGTCCTACAGCACCGTCCTACAGCACCGCTGTCGGATATTTCGTCTCCAGGGTGTACCCGTTCAATGAGCGGGCCGACCAGTGGCCAGCAAGTACTCCCACTCCATGGTCGCCGACGCATCCAGGGCCCGGTCACCCAACTCGGCCAGCCGCGAGTCCAGCATGGCCACTCTGTCCGGCTCGCTCGCGATGTTTCGATAGGCAGTGATCGTCGGCCCGTAATTGTTCTTGAAGTAGTCGCGGAATGCGGCGCCGGTGGGGAACAAGTTCACGTGCAGCGTGTTCCGCTCCATAACAAGGCCCTCCACACGCTCGCCAAACAGGGAGCGCAGGTGATCTTCGGAGCCCCATAACGGCGGCGGCTGCACACCGGGCGGCGGCGCAGCCACGTACGGCTTCATCGTCGCGAACATCTGGCCAATGAAACCCTCCGGTGTCCAACTGATCAACGCGATGGTGCCGCCCGGCCGGCAGACGCGGACCAGCTCGTCGGCCGCGGCTTGGTGATGGGGGGCGAACATGATCCCAATCGAGGACAGTGCGGCATCGAACACGTTGTCGCCGAATGGAAGGGCCTCAGCGTTGGCTTCCTGCCAGTCCAACGCGGCACCGCGCTCAGCGGCGATGACCTTGCCCTGTTCCAGCAGTTCGGGGGTAAGGTCGGTTGCGACGACGGCCGCACCGGTCAGTGCAGCGGGGATGGCCACGCTGCCGGTTCCCGCGGCGATGTCGAGCACACGATCGCCGGCCCCAATACCGCTGGCGGCCACTAGCACGGGCCCCAACGGCGCAACCAGATCCGCAGCGATGGTGGAGTAGTCACCTGAGGCCCACATGGCCCGGTGCTTGGCTGCCATCTGAGAATCGACGGCGGTCTTTTTGGCGGTCATGACAGTCTCCCCAATGCAGGTGGGTTCTCAACTATTGTCGGCTAGCGAGAAGAAGCGCGCACCGCTTTCGCCGCCGCCGGCGCGCTCATGTGACGCCCTGATTGGAAGGAGCATGGTGCGCCGTTGGTCGATGCTTGCCATCGGGTTGACCGCGACGCTATGCGTCAACGTGTTCGTCAAGGGCGTGCCGTTGCTTATCCCGGCTCTATACACCGAGCACGGCCTCGACCTCGGCAGGGCGGGCTTGCTATCGGCGATGCCCACGTTGGGCATGGTGGCCACGCTGTTCGGTTGGGGCTATGCGGTCGACCGGTTCGGTGAGCGGATCGTATTAGTGGTGGGCTCAGCACTGACTGCGGCTGCGGTATTCGCGGCGTCCGCGATGGATTCGTTGGTCGCAGTCGGAGCGTTCCTGCTGCTTGGTGGCATGGCTGCGGCCAGCAGCAATGCAGCTAGCGGGCGTCTTGTCGTCGGGTGGTTCCCACCTGAAGAACGCGGTTTGGCGATGGGTATCCGTCAGACCGCGCAGCCCCTGGCGGTCGCTCTAGGAGCAATGGTAATCCCGCGGCTGGCCCAGAATTACGGAGTACATGTGGCGCTGCTCTTCCCAGCCGCGCTGTGCGTGTTTGCCGCTGTAGTTTCTGCGTTTGCCGTCGATCCGCCACGCCCGGAACGGGTCGAGGCTCCGGCCGAGCATGTGGCCAGTCCGTACCGGGGATCGACGGTGCTATGGCGGATTCACATTGTCTCAGCGCTGATGATGGTGCCCCAAACGGTGGTGTGGACGTTCGCCCTGGTCTGGTTGATGGTCCGCCACGAGTGGTCCGCGACGTCTGCGGGAGCCATGTTGATGGTGGCATCGGTGGTGGGGGCAGGCGGCCGCATCGCCACCGGATGGTGGTCGGATAGAGCGGGCGCACGGATGCGACCGACGCGGATTATTGCACTAACCTCAGCTGTGACGATGAGTGCGCTGGCGCTCATCGATTGGCTTGATTTCTCCGAGACGAGCATTGCTGAAATGCTCGCTGTCGCCGCGATGGTCACTGTGTCCGACAACAG
>JBMYXJ010000132.1:0-7139 GCA_049608285.1 Mycobacterium sp.
ATGTGAGCAATGATGCAAAAGTTCCGAATCTGCGCCGGCGCAGTGAAGGTCTTGTCGGCGAAGCTACTGATGGGAATCTCCTGGTGAGATGGGTCAAGCCGGCATCCGAGCAGCCGGGGCAGGCCCGTCAACAGTATCGAGCGCGAGCCCCCGCGGCACAATCGAGCATGCGGGCATGCGCCTATGCTTGGCGGCTATGGCGTCATCGTCATCGAATTGGAAGACCTTTCAGCGCTTCCTACTCAAAAGCACCGAACACCTCGTATTCAACGAGGCGCCAAAACTTGTCCGCCAGTTACAGAGGTCAGAAACCCTGCAGCGCGGCATCCAGCAGGGCATCCGGATCGGGCTGAGCACCCTGGTACCCGAGCACCCCACACCCGCACTAACCGCCGGCCGCCCGGTGTCGAACACATTCGCACCGACCGCACATCGCGCCCGCCGGGTCACCTACGCGCCCGATCTGGATGGGCAGGCAGACCCCGGCGAGGTCGTATGGACCTGGGTGGTCTACGAGGATGACTCCAACCGGGGCAAGGACCGGCCGGTGTTGGTTGTCGGGCGTGACCGCAGCGTGCTGCTCGGATTGATGCTCTCCAGCCAGGATCACCACACCGACGATCCGAACTGGATCAGCATCGGTCGAGGTGGCTGGGATTACGAAGGCCGCATCAGTTATGTGCGCCTCGATAGGGTGCTCGAAGTCCCCGAAGAGGGCATCCGGCGCGAAGGCGCCATCTTGGACCGTGAAGTGTTCGACGGGGTCGCCACCCGCTTGCGCGCCGAGTATTCGTGGACCTGATACCAGCCACGACACGCAGCGCCACATGGACTAGCTTTCAGCCTGCCGGCCGGAAGGAAGGAATACGAGTTGCCTCTCCCCGCAACACACCGTGCAATTGTCGTCGGCGTCGACGGATCGCCCGTATCAAAGCTCGCCGTGGACTGGGCTGCCCGCAACGCCGCGATGCGCAATACCGCTCTGACCGTGGTCCACATTCAAGAATCGCCGCTGCTAACCAGCGGCACAGCCGACCCAATGCTGACGCCCATTCCAGTGCTGCCCGAACAGATGGAATTTCTCGAGAATCAAGGACGAAAAATCCTCGATGACGCGCTCAAGACCGTCGAGGCAAGCATGAAACGGTCCGGTCCTGTAGACGTCACCACCGAGTCAAAGACCGGGTCACCAGTATCCACCCTTGTGGACATGTCGAAGAACGCCGAGATGGTCGTTGTCGGCGGCCGGATCCTCGGCCGGCTGGACCGGCTGCTGCTCGGCTCGGTCACTACCGGCCTCGTCCATCACGCGCACTGCCCGGTCGCAGTCATCCACGACAAGGAACCGCCGATACCGTTGCACCCATCGAAGGGCCCAGTGGTGGTCGGCATCGACGGCTCACCCGCCTCAGAGTCAGCCACCGCGATCGCCTTCGACGAAGCATCTCGGCGCGGGGTGGAACTGATCGCCCTACACGCCTGTAACGACACGACGGCGGCGTTTGAGTTCGGCGATTTCGACTGGTCGGCGGTGAAGTCGCAGCGCGCGGAACTCCTCTCGGAGCGGCTGGCCGGATGGCAGGAACGCTACCCCGATGTCCTGGTGCGTCGCGTGGTGGCCTTCAACGGACCGGCCCGGGAGCTCATCGAGCAGTCCGAGGCTGCGCAACTGGTCGTCGTGGGCAGCCACGGCCGCGGCGGCTTCGCACGGATGGTGCTGGGTTCGGTCAGCACCGCGGTGGCCCAATCCGCTCAGGCACCGGTGATCGTCGCCCGAAGGCCATGAATCGCAATTCGACTGAGCAGATGTGGATTTGGGCAGCTGGCGTCGTGGGCGGGACTGCGCGGCGGCCTGCCCGTCACACCCGGCATGCCGCCCATGCCGGTGGCATGGGCGCTATCTGAGCGCCCCAGTTCACAGCGAGCCCGATCAGCCCTGGGTGATGTAGGCCTGGAGCTGCTCTTGTTCGCGCTCGAGCTCCTCCATGCGGGTCTTGACGACGTCGCCGATGCTCACGATTCCAGCGAGCCGGCCATCGACCAGGACGGGGACGTGGCGAACCCGGTTCGTCGTCATCAACACACTCAGACTGTCCACCGAATCTTCCGGCGAGCAGGTCGCCACCACCGTTGTCATGATCTCCGACACCGGACGATTCAGTAGTTCGGCACCGATGCCGTGCAGCCCGCGCACTACGTCACGCTCTGAAACGATGCCCAGCAATCCGTCGGATGAGGCCACCACCATGGCTCCGATGTTGCGTCCGGATAACTCCGTCAGCAACCCGGCAACCGAAGTCTCCGGAGTGATTGTGGCCACCGCTGTGCCCTTGCCGCGCAACACGTCGGATATCCGCATCGCTGTCTCCACCCATCGTCAGGCCGTACCTACCAGGCTATGCAAAAAGTTGGCCGCATTCAGGGTTTTGCTCTCCCCCAGCTCGCCAGCAGAGGGTTAAGTGGACTCCATGATCGAAGTCACCTTGTTGGGCACCGGCAGCCCCATCCCCGACGCGAAGCGCGCGGGACCGTCCACTCTGGTACGCGCCGGTGATCAGACGTTCCTTGTGGACTGCGGTCGCGGCGTGCTTCAGCGCACCGCCGCGCTCGGGGTGGGCGCCAACAGTTTGTCGGCACTGTTGTTGACCCACCTGCACAGCGACCACATCGCCGACCTCGGGGACGTGCTCATTACCCGTTGGGTGTCGAACTTCGCTCCCGAGCTGGACCCCTTGCCGATCATTGGGCCACCGGGGACCGCCGAAGTCGTCGAGAACACACTGAAGGCGTTCAATTTCGACATCGGGTATCGCATCGCCCACCACGCAGATCTGACGACCCCGCCACCGGTCGAGGTTGAAGAAGTCACCGACGGCGTGGTGTGGGGCCGCGATGGCGTCCAGATTCGAGTGGCACCCACCGATCACAGACCCGTCGCGCCCACTATCGGATTCCGCATCGAACACGGTGGGGCATCGGTCGTGCTGGCCGGCGATACCGTGCCGTGCCCGACGCTCGACGAACTGGCCGCCGGCGCTGGCGCTCTGGTACACACCGCCATTCGCAGAGATCTCATCGAACCGCTGCCCATGCAGCGGATCCGGGACATCTGCGACTATCACTCCTCGGTAGAGCAGGCAGCCGACACGGCCGCGCGCGCCGGTGTCGGCATCCTGATCCTCACCCATTATGTGCCGGCGATCCAACCGGGTCAGGAACAGGAATGGCGGGCACTGGCCGCGTCGGTATTCGACCGTCAGATCGAGATCGGTGACGATCTGCACCGGGTGGAGGTCCACCCCGGGGTTGGTACTACGCCAGCCGAGTGATCTCGACTATCACGTCGAGGTCGGTCGACCCCTCGCCTGAGTAGATTCCCTTGAGTGGGGTGACATCCGAATAGTCACGGCCCACGCCGACGCTGATGTACTGCTCGTTGATCTCGGTGTCATTGGTGGGGTCGAAGTGCCACCAATCTCCCGTCCACGCCTGGATCCAAGCGTGGCTCTGGCCCTCAACGGTGTCTCCTAGCTTGGCGTTGCGCTGGGGGTGTAGGTACCCGGACACATAGCGCGCCGGAATTCCCATGCCCCGCAACAACATCAACGTCAGGTGTGCGAAGTCCTGGCACACTCCCCTGCCCTCGCGCAAAGCATCTACCCCCGACGTATGCACTCCTGTGGTGCCGGGAACGTATTCCAGTTCGGCCTGAACCCAGCGTGCGGCCTCGATGACAGCCTCGGCCGGATCGTGGTACTTAGCGATGCGGCGCCCCACCCGCTGGATCCGCTTGCTCGCCGGGACGAAGTGCGTCGCAGCGAGCACCTCGTCGTACTTGTCGACTACCGCCTCGTCGGCCAGGTCCTCCCAGCTGAGCTTGATCTTCGGCGGTTCGGGCCGCTCGGTCTCCACCACCGACGACGCCGTCACCTCCAGCTCAGTGTGCGGTGCATACAGGTCGAACGAAGTCACCGCGGTGCCCCAGTAGTCGACGTAGCGGTATGACCGGGTGGCCGGCGCGGTCTCGACGCGATTGAGGATGACGTTCTGCCGCGAGTCCGACCGCGGCGTGAGTCTTGCCTCATTGAACGACGCAGTGACCGGCGACTTGTAGGCGTAGCCTGTGTCGTGGACGACCCGCATCCGCCACATCAGATTCCCCCCTGCGATGCGTGCTCTTCACCCGGGTGCTCACCGCTGCGGTAATAGGTCATCGACTCACACCTCGCCTTCTTCGACAACCAACGCACCGTCGCGACCAGCATCCGCCCACGCTATCCATGGTGCGGAATGGAAATACTCCTGCGCCAACGCTTCTCCGACATCGGCACACATTGACTGAATCGTGGCGAGGCGTTCCTCCAGCGACTCGAGCAGCACCCCTTGTGGCAGGAACTCCAACTCGCTGCGCATACGACCGAGTAGACGTTGCACCTCCGCTGTCGCGCCTATCCGGTTGATCCGACGCTTTTGCAGTTCATCGATGCTGTGTTCGGCCAGCCTCAGCGAGTACATCACCGAGCGCGGGAAGAGCCGGTCCAGCACCATGAACTCCACGACACGCGCTGCATCGAGAACGCCTCGATACGTACGCAGGTAGGTGTCGTGCGCACCTGCGGAGCGCAGCACGGTCACCCACGCGGGTGAGGATGCACTGTCACCGACGCGGGACAGCAGCAGTCGCACCATCATGTCGACCCGTTCGATTGCCCGGCCCAGCACCATAAACCGGTATCCGTCGTCACGGGACAGGGTAGAATCGGCCAAGCCGGCGAACATCGCAGCGCGACCCTCCACATACGACAAGAACTCGTGCGGGCCAAGGCGTTTAGCGGCCCGTTCTCGTTCGGGGAGCGCGTTGTAGGTGGCGTTGAGGCACTCCCACATCTCGCTGGAGGTGACTTCGCGTGCCCCACGCGCGTTCTCCCGGGCCGCCGAGATCGCTTCCACGATCGAACACCCACCCTCGGTATCCCGACTGAACGCCACCAGGTCGGTTAGCGACCACACATCCAGGGTCGACTTCGGGGGTTCGAGGTCGAGCACCCGGAGCAACGTGCGCGACGTGTGGTCTGGATCCACACTGGAATCCTCGAGGAGTTGGTGAACGGTCACGTCGAGGATGCGCGCCGTGTCGTCGGCGCGCTCGACGTAGCGGCCGATCCAATAGAGCGATTCGGCGTTGCGTGCCAGCATCAGTCCATCACCGCCTGCTGCTGCGGCTGCTGCTGAATCTGCAGCGGCTGATTCATCGACCGGGACGATGGTCCGTCGCCGCTGGAGTCGGCCTTGGAACCCTTGGCAGTTTCGGGAAGTGAGCGGACGATTTCGGCAGCGGCCAGTTCGCGGTCGGCCCCCGAGGCGCGTGACGCCAGAACCCATGTGTCTTTCGAACCGCCACCCTGGCTGGAGTTCACCACCAAGGAACCCTCCGGCAGAGCCACCCGGGTCAGCCCACCAGGCAGCACCCACACCTCGTCGCCGTCGTTGACAGCGAAGGGGCGCAGGTCGACGTGCCGCGGCGTCAGTTCGTCACCAATCTGGGTCGGCACGGTCGACAACTGCACCACCGGTTGGGCGATCCAGCCTCGCGGGTCAGCTTTGATCTTTCTGGTGACCGCGGCCAACTCCTTCTCTGAGGCCTGTGGGCCAAAGACGATGCCGTAACCCCCCGAGCCCTCGACCGGCTTGATGACCAACTCCTCAACCCGGTCCAACACCTCCTCGCGTTCGTCATCCAACCAACATCGGAAGGTGTCGACGTTGGCCAACAGCGGCTTCTGGCCGAGGTAGTACTCGATGATCGTCGGCACGTAGGTGTAGGCGAGCTTGTCGTCGCCCACGCCGTTGCCTACCGCACTGGAGATGACCACGTTGCCGGCGCGCGCGGCATTAAGGATGCCCGCGACCCCGAGGACCGAGTCAGGCTTGAACTGCATTGGGTCGAGGAATTCGTCGTCGATGCGCCGGTAGATGACGTCCACCTGCCGTTCGCCCTCGGTCGTGCGCATGTACACGGTGTTATCCCGGCAGAACAGGTCGCGGCCTTCGACGAGTTCCACGCCCATCTGGCGGGCCAGCAGGGAATGTTCGAAATACGCCGAGTTGTACACCCCGGGGGTCAATACGACAACGGCTGGGTCGGCGACGTTACTAGCCGCGGCGTTGCGCAGTGCCCGCAGCAGATGCGACGCATAGTCGCCGACCGCGCGCACTCGATGTGTGGCGAACAGGTTCGGAAACACGCGGGCCATCGTTCGACGGTTCTCCATGACGTAGGAGACACCTGAGGGCGAACGGAGGTTGTCCTCGAGGACCCGGAAGCTTCCCTGCCCATCACGGACCAGATCGATGCCTGCGACGTGGATGCGCACCCCGTTGGGTGGGACGATCCCGACCGCCTCGCGGTGGAAGTGCTCGCAGGTCGTGACCAGCCGGCGCGGGATGACGCCATCACGCAGAATCTCCTGCTCGCCGTAGATGTCGTCCAGATACATCTCCAGCGCCTTCACGCGCTGCGCGATGCCGCGCTCCAGCCGTGCCCATTCGCCGGCCGCGATCACCCGCGGCACCAGATCCAGCGGGAACGGCCGCTCCTGCCCTGACAGGGCAAACGTGATGCCCTGGTCGATGAATGCCCGACCCAGGGCGTCCGCGCGCGCCTCCAGCTCGGAGACGTCGGACGGAGCAAGTTCGGTGTGGATGCCTTTGTAGGGCCCCCGGACGTTGCCCTGTCTGTCGAACATCTTGTCGAATGCCTCAGCATAGGTACCCAAGGTGTTGTAGCCACCGAAGACGCCGTCATGCCGTCTCGCCTTCTTGGGGTTACTGCGCGAAGTCCCGGTCGCCAAAATCACTCCTCTCGGCAACGATGTGATGATCTGGTGTTGTCAGATCCTAGGCGCCAGCATAGGCTCACGCGCACGCGCGCCAAGCTGCGACATTCCGCCATTTCAGCAGGCCAGTGGGTCTCGCTTTGGGACATTAACGGCCTCGCTGGTAACCTGAACAGCCGCTGCCCACATCGGGCGCCCACAGACTCAAACACCCCCGTCGAAATTTGCGAAGGAACACCGCGTGGCCAACATCAAGTCGCAACAAAAGCGAATCCTCACCAACGAGCGCCGCAGACTGCGCAA
>JBMYXJ010000133.1:0-3288 GCA_049608285.1 Mycobacterium sp.
CGCCCGATGCCGACAAATACCCGGGCGCAGCGGGCCCCGGCGGCCAACCGATATGCCGTGGCCGGATCGGTTTCGGGTATCCCGACGGCGACCGGTACGCGACCCCGCGCGGCATCGGGCCATCCGACGGTGCTGGGTTCCATCGCCGCCGTCAGCCATCGGGCCGCCACCAGGTCCTCGCAGCCCGCTGGCGGACTGAATTCGCCCCAGCCCTGCGGACCCTCTACCAGCACGCCCTCGCGGACGCCGTCGGCGGCCGGGATGGCGAACACTGGCGCGTTGTCGAAGTCGATGAGTGTTCTCACTGATCGACAAGCTAGCGTGCGGCTACCCTGACGCCGTGGCCGACGCCCCTTTCCTGTTGTTGTCGATCCGGGCCGAGGACGAGGCCGCCGACGACGAATACGACGCGATGATGCGGTTCGGCGGCCTTGACGAGCGCGGCTTGCATCGAATCCGGCTGTCTCACCAGGAGTTGGGTGCAGTCGATCTAGGCCACTGGTCGGGCATCGTCCTCGGCGGCGGACCGTACAACGTCAGTGATGAACCCAGCGCGAAGTCGCCTACCCAGCGGCGGGTCGAGGCGGAGCTGACCGACCTTCTCGCCACAGTCATCGCGGCTGACTTTCCGTTCCTCGGTTGTTGCTACGGCGTCGGGACGCTGGGGACGGCCGTTGGGGCCGTGGTGGACCGGTCCCATAGCGAACCGGTCGGGGCTGTGACTGTCGAACTCTCCTCAGCCGGACGCTCTGATCCGCTGTTTGCCGGCCTGCCGGACGTCTTCGACGCATTCGGCGGGCACAAAGAGGCTGCCTCGTCGCTGCCATCCCATGTCGCCTGTCTGGCCCGCTCCGCGGACTGTCCCGTGCAGGCCTTCCGGGTCGGGATGAACGTGTACGCCACGCAGTTCCATCCAGAACTCGACGTCGACGGCATTGGCACGCGAATCGATGTCTACAAGAACCACGGCTATTTCGCCCCGGAGACCGCGGAATCCCTCAAAGACGCTGCGCAACATCGGATAGTGAAGCATCCGATGAAGGTTTTGGCCGCGTTTGTGCGGCGGTACGCCCGCCCTGTCTAGGCGTCGGGCAGTTCGAACTGTGCCCGGGCCACTTGATCGATCATTGGCGCGAGTCGGGCGCGCAACTGGTTGTGCGCGGCGTCCCCGTCGTACCCCTGGTAGGCGGCGGTATCCTCGAAATCGGCCACGATCACGAAATCCCAGTTCCCTTCTCGCAGGCCGGCGTCGCTTCCCACCGTGTACCGCTGCGTTCCCGGGCAGTTCAGCTCGCGCAGACCTTGCTGAATCCTCTCTACCTCGGCAGCGTCGTAACCAGTCTTCAGCTTGGCGAGGACCACATTTCGGATCATTGGGCGACCCTAACAGTGCAGCTAGGACCCATTCTCCAGAAATACTTGACTCAGTCCAAAAAAGAACGTAGAACGAATTATGTGACCTCGAACTACGCGGACGAGCTGCGTAGTGCGGACCTGCGGGTAACCCGTCCAAGGGTGGCCGTTCTCGAGGCTGTGCACGCTGACCCGCACGCCGATACCGACACTATTTTCGGTGCCGTGCGCAGCGTTCTTCCCGACGTTTCCCGCCAAGCGGTCTACGACGTCCTGGCAGCACTGACCACGGTCGGCCTTGTGCGAAAAATCCATCCCTCCGGGTCGGCGGCGCGCTACGAGTCCCGGGTCGGCGACAACCACCACCATCTTGTTTGCCGTTCTTGCGGCACCATCGTCGATATTGATTGCGCCGTCGGCGAGGCTCCCTGCCTGACGCCCGCCGACTTGGCTGACACGTTCGACGGATTCGTCGTGGACGAGGCCGAGGTCGTCTACTGGGGCACTTGCCCCGACTGTTCCACCCCACAAGCCTCGCGATCACAACCGTGATCACGGTTCGATTCACCCGGAAGGAATACTCGTGGCTGACGAGAAATTGACCACTCAGGAAATCAATGCCATGACTGAGTCGGAACTGCGGTCAAATCTGCTGTCCCGGTTCCGCGACGAGCAAGTAGACGGCTCGCAGTGCCCCGTGATGAAGCCGCCCGTGCAAGGCGGAGGTAACCGGGACTGGTGGCCCAATCAGCCAAACCTCAAGGTGTTGCAACACAATCCCGACGTCATCAACCCGATGGGGCCCGACTACGACTACGCCGAAGAGGTCAAGACTCTTGATGTCGACGCCCTACGCGCCGACATCGTCGAGGTGATGAAAACCTCCCAGGATTGGTGGCCCGCTGACTTCGGACACTACGGCCCGTTCTTCATCCGGATGAGTTGGCACGCCGCCGGCACCTACCGCGTTCAGGATGGTCGAGGCGGCGCGGGAGCCGGCATGCAGCGGTTCGCCCCGCTCAACAGCTGGCCGGACAACGCCAGCTTGGACAAGGCGCGTCGGTTGCTCTGGCCGGTCAAGCGGAAGTACGGCAAGAAGCTGTCCTGGGCCGATCTGATTGTTTTCGCGGGCAACGTGGCGCTCGACGATATGGGCCTCAAGACGTTCGGCTTCGCTTTCGGTCGGGACGACGAGTGGGAGCCCGAGGAGGTCTACTGGGGGCCGGAGCACGTCTGGCTCGAGGATCAGCGCTACAGCGGCAAGCGTAACCTGGAAAATCCGCTGGCCGCAGTGCAGATGGGTCTGATCTACGTCAATCCGCAGGGGCCTAATGGCAACCCGGACCCGCTTGCCGCGGCCATCGATATCCGGGAGACGTTCGGCCGGATGGCGATGAACGACGTCGAGACGGCCGCACTCATCGTCGGTGGCCACACCTTCGGCAAGACCCACGGCGTCGGCGACCCGGAGCTAGTGGGCCGCGAACCCGAGGCCGCACCGATCGAGCAGCAGGGTCTTGGCTGGAAGAACCTGAACGGCACCGGCGTGGGCAAGGATGCCGACACCAGCGGCCTGGAGGTGATCTGGACCCATACCCCGACCAAGTGGGACAACAGCTTCCTGGAGATCCTCTACGGCAACGAGTGGGAGCTGACCACAAGCCCCGCCGGCGGTTTGCAGTGGAAGCCCAAGGATAACGGCTGGGCAAACTCGGTGCCGGAGGCGTTTGGTGCTGGCAAGACCCACCCGTCGATGCTCACCACCGACCTGTCGATGCGGTTCGATCCGATCTACGAGAAGCTCACCCGGCGCTGGCTGGACCATCCCGAGGAACTTGCCGACGCGTTCGCCAAAGCATGGTTCAAGCTGATCCACCGCGACATGGGACCCGCTACCCGGTACCTAGGGCCCCTGGTACCCGCGGAGACTCTGCT
>JBMYXJ010000133.1:3298-7066 GCA_049608285.1 Mycobacterium sp.
CGGTACCGACCGGACAGAGCCAGCTTAGTGACGCCGACGTCGCCGCGTTGAAGTCGGAGATCCAGGACTCGGGTCTGACTGTGTCGCAACTAGTTTCGACGGCGTGGAAAGCGGCCTCGTCGTTCCGTGGCAGCGACAAACGTGGCGGCGCCAACGGCGGGCGTGTCCGACTGCAGCCGCAACTCGGGTGGGAGGCCAACGAGCCCGACGAGTTGGCACAGGTGGTTCGCAAGCTGGAGGAGATCCAGCAGGCCTCCGGCACCGCGGTATCGTTCGCCGATCTGGTGGTCCTCGGTGGGGTGGTGGGTGTCGAGAAGGCTGCCCGCGACGCCGGACTCGAGGTCGCGGTGCCGTTCACCCCAGGTCGTGGTGACGCAACTCAGGAGCAGACTGATGTGGAATCGTTCTCCCATCTGGAGCCGAAGGTAGATGGTTTCCGCAACTACCTGGGCAAGGGTTCGGCCCTGCCGGCGGAGTTCAAGCTGCTGGACCGGGCGAATCTACTGGGGTTGTCGGGTCCGGAGATGACGGTGCTCGTAGGTGGCCTGCGGGTTCTCGACACCAACTTCGGCGGCACCAAGCATGGTGTGTTTACCGACAAGCCGGGTCAGCTGACCAACGACTTCTTCGTGAACCTACTGGACATGGGCACGGAGTGGCAGCCATCTTCGGCAGATGACGGAACCTACGTCGGCACTGACCGGGAGTCTGGCAAGCAGCGGTGGACCGGTAGCCGCGTCGACCTGATACTCGGGTCCAACTCGCAGTTGCGCGCGTGGTCGGAGGTGTATGCCGAGAACGGCGCAGAGGCGAAATTCGTCAATGACTTTGTGGCTGCGTGGGTCAAGGTGATGGATGCCGATCGCTACGACGTCGGCAAGGGACTTCATTGACAGTCCAACCGAAAAAGGGCGCCCGGCTAGCGTTTCCCAGGCCGGGTGCCCCTTTTTCGGCTTTGGTGCGCTGGATCAATAAGGGTTGAGCTGGGCACCGATCAGCGGGGCGAGCTTCTGCGCCATGTAGGCGTGTCCGGCATCGGTGGGATGAATACCGTCCTCGCTGATCAGGTCAGAGGTTCCGCCGAACCAGCGCGCCGCCAGCGGGTCGACGAAGTTGGCCTTAGCCAGCTTCGCTTGATAGCTGAGCACATCACGAATCCGCCGGATCGCAAGCGGCGGATCGGCAGTCGGCCATGCTGGCCCGATCACGAGGAATTTCGCAGAACGTGCGATTTGGCGGGCCAACCTCAACGTTCCATACATGACGACTGACAACCGAGTCAGATCGACGTGCAGGTCGTTGTGTGATCCGAAGAACACCACGAGCACGTCGTTGGGCTTGACTGCCCGGACGGTCAGATCTTCGAAGAGGCTGCCGCGGTCACCGCGAGTGCCGTATCCGGCCCCGGGCTCGGCGGCTACCGTCGGGGTGACGGCGATGCCTTGGTGGGCGAGTGACCGCCACACCCGGGTCGGCCAGCCCTTCGTGCCCGCTCCCCCCTCGTCGCTTCCGGAGGTGTAGGAGTCGCCAATCACCGCTATACGGTTGACGGCGTAGTCCATGAGACGCACGTCGTGATGTTGATTCGCGGGAACAGCCGCGTGGAGTGCCCCAAAGAGCACGCAGAGGCACAGCGTCACGGTCAACAGCCGACTCACTGGGCCAGCCTAGGGTTGGGGGCGCCTGGAATCGTGATCGACGCGCCGGTTATCCAATCCGTTATCGGCCGCGCCCGGAGACAGATTCAGCCGCAGACCTTTTTGCTGGCGGACTACCGACGTGACGTCGGCCGAGAAGTCACAAGGAGTGCGTCAATCGATAGGCTTTGAGCATGCTTGAGGGAGCGATGCTGCTGTGGTGGACCCTCACTGTGCCATCGGTTCTTTTCGTCACCATCGACATCTGGCGGACTACCCCGGAATCGAAGGTCCTCAAGTGGGCCTTTGCGATACTCACATTCTTCACCGGCCCCCTAGGGGCGTTCTTTTATGTGCTGGGCTGCCGTGAGCCGCTACGGGGAACCCACGGGCAGTATGTCTCGGCCCGCTGGCGCCAAGTGCTCGGCTCAACTATGCATTGTGTCGCCGGCGATGGCATCGGCATCATCGCCGGAGCCGCGGTCGGGGCCGGGTTAGCGATCTCCTTTTGGCCAGACTTTCTGCTTGAGTACGCACTGGGGTTCGGGTTCGGGTGGGCCTTCTTCCAGGCGTTCGCCATGCGCGACATGGCCGGCGGGTCCTATCTGGCGTCACTGAAGATGACATTCTTACCCGAGCTGCTGTCGATGAACCTGCTGATGGCCGGAATGCTGCTCACATCGCGTATTGGGATGGGTCAGGTAGTCCACGGCGAGGACCCGGCCCGTCCACAGTTCTGGTTCATCATGTCGATGGCCCTCATCGTCGGATTCGTGTTCGCCTATCCGATCAACTGGTGGCTGGTCGCCAATCACATGAAGCACGGCATGCTCACTGTCCGCGGGGAACCCCTGCAGGCACCCGCGACAACAATGCCGATGGGGTCAGCGTCGGAAATGCCGGAGATGCCCGAGATGTCGGAAATGCCGGAAAGCTCCGGCCTGGACAGGGTCCAGCCTTCAACGGGCGCGAAGGCCATGATGACCGTGCTCAGTTTCGCCATCCTGGGCGCCGCACTCGTTGTCGTCCAATTCGTCCTGTAACCCGCCTGTTGGGCACTCGAAGACGTTCCTGGCTAAGTGGCGCGAAGTCCCCGGCGATCGCGGCCCCCCGGGGTCCGGCGGGGTGCTGCGGCGCCGCGTCGAGCTGATCGAATCTTCGCTGGGCGCTCAGTTCGGATCGCGCAACCCGTACCGGGCGGAGGGTTTTGTTTGTCCTCACCCGCCGATGAACCCTGTAGGTCGACAGGGAGAAAGCCCGCTGGCAGTGCCGCGTTGCGCGGCTAGGTCAGAACAGCTCGACGTTCAGCCAAATGTCATTCAGGCATGAAAGAGATTGCAACACAACAGTTATCAAAAGGTACGACATTCAGTAATGTCGGTTGCTCAATAACTGTTACACACAACACGTTTCGTGATCTAGACGGCCCTATATGTTGGATTGTGAACGCAGTCACAGATATTGGCTGGTCCAATGAAGCGCTGTTAAAATTCATTCGCATGTTAGCTACAGCAGCACTCCTGACGCTTGTCAGCCAGGTGTCGGGCACCCCCTATATCCCGGGTGGCGACTCCCCTGCAGGTACTGACTGCTCGGGCCTGGTGTCGTGGGTCAGCAATGCCGCAACCGGCAGGCCCGTCTACGGAGACAGGTTCCACACGGGCAACATCGAAAGCGCGCTTCTCGCCCGCGGCTTCCAGTACGGATCGGCCCCCGATGCGTTGGTGGTTGGCTGGAACGGAGGCCACACGGCCCTTACGCTCCCCGACGGGACACCGGTCTCATCAGGAGAAGGTGGTGGGGTCAAGATCGGCGGTGGCGGTGCGTACCAGGGGCAGTTCAACAAACATATGTTCTTGCCGGTGGAGGCGAACGTTCTTCCCCCTGCCGACCCGATGCTGGCTCCTCTGATGCCTCCTCCTCCCCCACCTGGGGCGCCCCTGCCTCCCCCGCCGGGGGCGCCCCTGCCGCCCCCGCCCGGTGCGGATGCACCATTGCCGCCCCCGCCCGGTGCAGATCCACTATTGCCGCCCCCGCCCGGTGCAGAACTACCATTGCCACCCCCGCCGCCGGCGGATGGACTCAATGTGCCGATAGGTCAGGACGCGCCTCCTCCTCCCCCTCCTCCTGG
>JBMYXJ010000134.1:0-7056 GCA_049608285.1 Mycobacterium sp.
GCACCCCAGGGCGATGAACGCATCGCTGCTCGCGAAGCCCATCTATCAGCAGTGGCGGCCGCGAAGTACTACATCGATTACAGCGATTTTTCGCTGTGGGTGTTGCGAGTGACACGAGTGCGCTGGGTAGGCGGCTACGGACGTATGGACTCAGCTGGCGGCCGGGCGTACGCCGAGGCGCAACCCGACCCGGTTACGCCGTTGTCGGAGGATGCAGTTGCCCACTTGAACGACGATCACGCCGAAGCGCTGGCAGCGATAGCGCGGACGCTCGGTGGCTATCCCGACACCACCGCGGCCACGTGCACGGGGGTCGACCGATACGGATTGGACCTCAGGCTGACCACAGACCGGGGTATGGCCTATACCCGAGTCGGGTTCGCCACCCCTATCGACAGCATCGATCAATTACGTCCGGCAGCAATCGATTTGACGGGGCGTGCACGGCAGGGCTGAACTCGGCCTACTCGCTATCACCCCGGTGCAATACCATCGTCGGATGACAGCTGCGACCTCATCATCGGCGCGTCCAGATTCCTGGCAAGCGGCATTCGACCTGATCCGCACCCGGGGATACGAGCGCCGCGACGAGCCCTTCCGGCTCGCCAGTGGCCAACTGAGCCACGACTACATCGATGGGAAGTACGCGGTCGACACCGGGGAGCGGCTGGCGATCGTCTGCCGGGCGGTCGCCGATCTGGCTGCGATCCACGGTATCGAGTTCGACGCGGTGGGTGGTCTGACGATGGGCGCCGACCCGTTGGCGCACGGAGTGGCCATGCTCACTGGGAAGGGGTGGTTCTCGGTACGTAAGGAACAGAAGAAGCGCGGACGTGAGCAGTGGATCGAGGGGACCCGTCTGCAGCCCGGAGCCCGGGTGCTGCTGGTCGACGATGTAATCAGCACCGGGGGATCCACCGAGATCGCCCTCGATCGAGTCACCGCACTCGGCGCTGTCGCGACCGGGGTGATCCCGATGGTCGACCGCGGCGATATCGCCGCCAGACGCTTCGCAAAGCATGGTGTGCCGTTCTACGCGTTGGTCAGCTACCGGGACTTGGGTATCGAGCCGGTCCACGACGTCTGATTCGTCATCTGCTCACGCGACTGAAGATCGCGTGAACCGTCCACGCGACGGGCCGTGAGCAACCTAACGTGGTGACATGGCGGATTCACGTGGTGACATGGCGGATTTCGATGCTGCGACGGTATTCGCCGCCGCGCCGGTCGCCACGCTCGGCACGACGCGAGACGACGGTGCACCTCATCTGGTACCGGTCGTCTTCGCGATGCCGGAGAACCGCACAGACATGCTCTACACGGCCATCGACGCGAAGCCCAAGTCGACGCAGCGTCTGCAGCGGTTGATCAACATCGAGTGCAACGCGACGGTGAGCCTGATGGTCGATCGCTACGACGACGACTGGAGCCGGTTGTGGTGGGTCCGTCTCGACGGCACCGCAACGGTCCATGACCGCGGCGAGGAGATGGCCAGCGGCTATGCGCTGCTCCGCGCCAAATACCCCCAATACACCAGAATTGAGTTGGACGGCCCGGTCATCGCCGTACGGGTCCAGCGGTGGTCCTCTTGGCGGGCTTCGTCGTAACTGACCGACTGCCCCTCACCGCCGCTGGTTGGCCATGGCCCCGAGTTGCTCCTCGTAGGCGCCTTCCTCTCGGCCCAGCGCGACGGTAGCCACCGCCATCGCCAGGGCGGAAACCGCTATCGCGGCGCTGCCCCAGCCCCCGACGGCGAGGTGCTCTCCGAGCACGACCGCTCCAAGCAGCACCGCGATCACGGGTTCGAGCACGAGCATTGTCGGCACCGACGTCTGCAGTGAGCCTGCATGGAAAGCCGACTGCTGAAGCAGCATCGCCAGCACCCCTAACAGCACCAGCAAGTACAACACCGGGGAGGTCAGGACCGCTCGAGGTCCGTCATGGGTCAGCATGTGCATGACGAGCTTGGTAAGCAACGCGACGACGCCGAACAGCACGCCCACCGCAACGGCCAGCAGCGCCGCACGGCGCGGGCCGATGATTCGCGTCGCGACCAGCACGCAGGCCGACACCACCGCTGCGCAGACCACCGCGACGACCATAGAGGTAGCCAGCGAGGTGTCGTAATCTCCGGGGACGGCTCTGGCCAGAACCACGAACACCGCCAGCGCAGAGGTCAGCAGCATGGCCCAACACCACTCACTGCGGGTGACCCGCCGATGAGACAGCCGGGCGCTGAGCGGGAGCGCGAACAACAGCGCCGAGGTGAGGATGGGCTGCACCAGCAGCAGCGATCCGTTGGCCAGCGCAAGTGCCTGGCACACAAAGCCGGCGAGCGCAGACGCGGTACCCGCCCACCAGAGCGGTCGGCGCAGCAGCGTTTGAATCATCACGGGGCTGACCCCGTGTTCGGCGGGCACGTCGATGGTCGCCCGCTGGCGCACCACGATTCCGATGGCCAGGAACACCGCGGCAAGCAACGCCAGCAGCACAGTCAGAGCATGGTCGACGACTGCGCCTCCCACAGCTTCTCCCTTCGAAAGTCACTGTCCGAATAGCAACAGAGTCCGCAGCCACCAGGACAGCACACTCGCTCTACCGCGCCCATCCCGGCCCGTAGCTACAGACCGATCGGTCGTGGCTCCGCGTCGGAAGGACCGGGCTTCCTGGTGTCGTGAAGCCGCGTAGGTGGTCGGTAACCCGTGTCCTCACTCCTCAAGGTGCCGGGGAGCCGGGCTCCGGCGAATCGGTTCGCGCCCCGGTGGCTGCTGCGGCGGCGGCAGCAGCGGCTCGGCCCGGTTGACCGGCACCGTCGTGGCTTCTTCGGTGTGGAGCTCCACGGGTTCTCCCCCGTGACGGATGGTCAGTTTGCCGTGCGGACCGTCACGCAGCGTGTAGGTGACGGAAGTGTGGTCCGCCTCGGCCGTCACCCGAAAATCTCTCCAGCGCAACCGGAATCGCAATCTGGTGATCCCGGCCGGGAGGCGGGGGTTCAGCGCCAATACGCCCTCGTCGTCGCGCAGGCCTCCGAAGCCACTGACCAGTGCGGTCCAGCTGCCGGCCAGGGATGCCAGGTGCAAACCGTCCCCGGTGTTGTGGTGCAAGTCGCGCAGATCGATCAGCGCCGCCTCATATGCGTAGTCGTGGGCGAGTTCCAGGTGACCGACATCGGCACACATGACCGCCTGGACAGATGCTGACAGCGACGAATCGCGGGTCGTGCGACGCTCGTAGTAGTCGACGTTGCGGGCCTTCTGCTCAGGGGTGAACGCGTGGCTCTGCCACTGCATCGCCAGTACCAGATCGGCCTGCTTGATGACCTGCGCAGGGTAGAGCCGCACGTAGGGTTCATGCAGCAGCAGCGGGTACTGCGTGTTCGCGAGGAAATCCCATTCGCGCAGCGTCGTGAAACCTTCACACTGCGGATGCACACCCAGCTCCTGGTCGTAGGGGATATGCACCGCCTGAGCGGCAGCTCGCCACCCTGCGGTTTCTTCGGTGTCCACCCCCATTTCAGCCGCTGTATCGGGGTGTCGCGCGCACGCGTCGGCTGCGATGCGCAGGTTCGCCGCAGCCATCAGATTGGTGAACACGTTGTCCCGCACGATCGCGGTGTACTCGTCCGGCCCGGTCACCCCGTCGATGCGCCATGCGCCGTACCGATCGTGATGCCCGAGTGACAGCCACATCCGCGCGGTTTCGACGAGAACCCCCAGTCCACACTGTTGCTCCAAGGACTCGTCGCCTGTGACCACGCGGTACCGCTCGAACGCCGTCGCGATTCCGGCGTTGACGTGAAACGCCGCAGTGCCGGCGGGCCAGTAGGACGAGCATTCCTCGCCGTGGATGGTTCGCCACGGGAAGCTCGCCCCCTTCAGGGCGAGCTGGGCAGCACGGTCGCGCGCCATGTCCAGTGTCGATGCCCGCCATCGCAATGCATCGGCCGCGGCACGCGGCGCGGTGTAGGTGAGCACCGGGAGCACGTAACCCTCGGTGTCCCAGAAAGCATGCCCGTCATATCCGGTTCCGGTGAGCCCCTTGCCGGCGATAGCACGGCCCTCTGCGCGTGCGCTGGCCTGCATTACATGGAATAGCCCAAAGCGAACCGCCTGTTGACAGTCGGCGTCACCGTCAACCTCGACGTCGGCGCAATCCCAGAAGTCGTCCAGGTACTCGCGCTGGGAGTCGAGCACTCCCTGCCAGCCGCTGTAGCGGGCGCTGGCGATGGCGGCGGCGGCCTGGTCACGCAACGCAGAACGGGAACGCAGGCTAGACCACCCGTAGGCGAGGTACTTCACGACGCGGAGCCGCTCCCCGGCTTTCAGGCCACAGGCCACGGTGGTACGCGCCCAGTCGTCACCGGAGTCACCGCTGATGTCCACCCGCCCGGGTGCCTCCACGATGTGGTCCATTGCAGCGGCCACCATCAACTTGGTTCCGCGGGTGCGGTGGATCAGCAGCGCACCACGGTCACTGACCTCATGTTGTATCGGTTCGAGCGGATCCCGCAGTATCGCCGCAACTCGCGGATCACTCTGTGCCTCAGGCTGATCCTCGTTGGCCATCAGCTCGGACTGCAGCGTAACGCGCAGGTCGTCGTCGAGTGCCTCCACCTCGTACTCGATGGCGGCGAGCCCTCTGTGAGCCAGTGAGACCACCCGGACCGAGGTTACTCTGACTTGCTTGCCTGCTGGCGACCGCCATTCGGCGGTGCGACGCAGGGTGCCCGCGCGTAGGTCGAGAACCCTTTCGTGCGACAGTAACTCGCCGTATCGGACGTCGAATGGTTCGTCTTCGACCAACAGCCGGATGAGCTTGCCGTTGGTGACGTCGACGATGGTCTGTCCGTCCTCGGGATCGCCATACCCTGCTTCGCCATATGGCAACGGGCGAGTCTCGTAGTAGCCGTTGAGGTAAGTGCCTGGCAGGCCGTACGGTTCACCTTCGTCGAGGTTCCCCCGTAACCCGATGTGGCCGTTGGATAGTGCGAACAACGACTCGGTCTGTGGTAGTAGATCGAGCCTGAGTTCCGTCTCCCGGATCGCCCACGGCTCGACGGGGAACGCTTCGTCCGTGATCATCATGGCGGCAGTAACTCCCCGAGGTCAGTGACGACGATGTCGGCACCGTTGTCCCGCAATGCTTCCGATTGTCCGGTGCGGTCGATTCCGACTACCAGGCCAAACTTTCCCGCTCGGCCGGCGGCCACTCCGGATAGGGCGTCCTCGAACACCGCCGCGCGAGAAGGGTCCACGTCGAGCAGCTGCGCGGCGCGCAGGAACGAGTCCGGCGCGGGCTTTCCCGCTATGTGCTCGGTGCGCAACGTGACCCCGTCCACCCGGTGCTCGATGTAACTGTCCAGGCCGGTCACCTCGAGCACCTGACGGGTATTGGCGCTCGACGATACGACCGCGCGCCGCAGACCTGCCTGCACCGCAGCCTGCAGATAGCGTCTGGATCCCTCGAACACGGTGACGCCGTCGGTACGGAGGTGCTCGAGGAAGAGATGGTTCTTCCGGCCGCCCAGATCGCTGATCTCTTCGTCATCGACGGTGATGTCGCGGCTGGCCAGAAACGAGCGCATCCCGTCGTTCCGCGGCTTGCCGTCGACGTAGGTCTCGTAGTCGGCGGCGGCGTCGAACGGCACGAACGGCTCATCTGTCGACGCGGCACGGGCGCGCAGATACTCGTCGAACATCGTTTTCCACGCCCACCGGTGCACGCTGGCGGTGTCTGTGAGCACACCGTCGAGGTCGAAGAGACACCCTTGTATCCGGTCGGGCAGGCCCAGCATCACCCACTCATACCCCGTCCAGCCCGGGATCGAAACGGAACACGCGGGTGGTGAGGGCGGGGATCTGGATCGCGGGGTGCTCCCCGCGTCTAGAAGCGTGGTCTAGCCGGGTGCTCTAGCCGAGGCCGAACATCGCCCGTAGATCGATAGTGCGCCACGCGATCAGCGCGACGAACAACACGAGGAACGCGATTGTGGCGCCCGTCTGCACCAGGTTGCGTTGTTGCCGGGGAGCGTAGGCATAGGCGGCAGCGACCGCAGCACCGGTGATGAGTCCGCCGACGTGGCCCTGCCAGCTGATGTTATGCGAGCTGATCAACGGGAAGAGGAACGTGAAGACGAGGTTCAGCCCGATGATTGTGACCACCCAGCGAACATCCATGTTGAGCTTTTTGCCGACGACGAATGTTGCACCGAACAGGCCGTAAACGGCGCCGGAGGCCCCGGCAGTGGCCACGTCCCAGGTCAGTAGGTATACCAGGACCGAACCGCCCAGCGCGCTGAGTAGATACAGCGCGCTGAAGCGCAACCGTCCCATTGCTTGTTCCAGCGGCAAACCCACGATGTAAACCGCAAACATGTTGAACGCGATATGGGCAAATCCGAGGTGCAGGAAAGCCGAGGTCATCAACCTGTACATTTCGCCGTCGGCAACCGCCGGCGGCCACAGCACAAGAGCGCGGAACACGTCTGCGGACATGTTCTGCAGGAGGAACATCAGCACGTTGATGCCAATGACCACGTAGGTGACTATCGGAACCGCAGACCGCTGCTTGGCGCCGAACCCCGTCCTCACCGGGCGTACCGTGCGCGCGGCCGCACCGACGCAGTCCGCACACTGGTGGCCGACCGCCGCGCCGTGCATGCACTCGGGGCAGATGTAACGGTTGCAGCGGGTACAGCTGACGTAGGTCGGCCGGTCCGAGTGTCGATAGCAGGTCGGGGCCTGCGGCGGGGTACCCGGCGCGCTCGGGTAGCTCACAGCGCGCCGCGCAGATCGAAGCAAACCTGGTAAGGCGCCGTCATCGCATCGTGGTTCGCGGTGACATCGTGGTTCGTGGTGAGCAAGTCCACCTCAATGTTGGGCGTAGGCAGGTCCAAGTTCACGGGCACCACGCTATCGCGACCGAGGGTCGGTCGCCGAAGAAGCCATGGCTGCTGCGTACCGGCGCAGCGACTCCGTCCGCTCCTCAGCGTGGTCCACGATGCACCCCGGATAGCCGTGCGGGCGGTTGCTGCCCGCCCTGTGTGCGTCGACGGTG
>JBMYXJ010000135.1:0-7018 GCA_049608285.1 Mycobacterium sp.
CGATAGGCGCGTAGCCGCAGGCCGATACGGTGAGCGAATGACGAACACCGCAAGCTCTTGCGATTCTGACGAAGCCGACATCCTGCTCATTGACACCGCCGGCGGGATCCGAACACTCACCCTGAATCGGCCGGCCTCGCGCAATGCACTCTCGGCGGCGTTGCGCAACAGACTCTTCGGGGCCCTGCGTGCCGCACAGGACGATGCCTCCGTCGAGGTCATCATTGTGACCGGGGCCGATCCAGTGTTCTGCGCCGGGCTTGACCTCAAAGAATTGGGCGAGCAGTCAGTCCTGCCCGACATCTCAGCTAAATGGCCACCGATGACCAAGCCGGTAATCGGCGCGATCAACGGTGCAGCAGTGACGGGCGGCTTGGAGATCGCACTGTACTGCGACATCCTCATCGCCTCCGAACAGGCCCGTTTCGCCGATACCCATGCCCGGGTCGGGTTGCTGCCCACGTGGGGCCTGTCGGTTCGCCTTCCGCAGAAGGTCGGTGTCGGGATGGCCCGACGGATGAGCATGACTGGTGACTATCTGTCTGCCCAGGAAGCACTGCGCACCGGACTCGTCACCGAGGTGGTCCCCCACAGCGAACTTCTCGACACTGCACGCCGGATCGCGGCGTCGATCGTCGGCAACAACCAGAAGGCGGTACAGGCGCTGCTGGCCTCCTACCACCGCATCGACGATGCCCAGAACGGCGTCGCCCTGTGGCTGGAAGCGGACGCGGCCCGGGAATGGATGAACAGCACTTCCGGCGACGACATCGCCGCCAACCGCAGCTCAGTCATCGAACGCGGCCGCAGCCAGGTCCGGCCCTAGCGGCCTCGACCCGACAAAACTCGCCGGCGAGGCCGGCGCAGTCGACTAGAGATCGCGGGCTTGCGCCGAAGCATGTGTCGGTCAACTCGACGCGCGTGTTAGGTACCTCGCTGGGGAGCCGGGCCGGCGCGCGGGTTGATTCTGTTCGGTTGGGACTCTCCCCGTCGGCCCAGTCGCTCCCTCGGCAGCCACGTGGCCACCAGCCACGCCAGGAATGCGAACGCACTGACACCGAACATGGCATTCCGCATCCCGTCGACGTTCGCGCGCTTCACCACGTCGTCAATCCGGCCGCCGACCTGCTGATCGAGCTCCTCGACGAACTGTTGTTTCTCCTCGGCGGAGGCCTGCGAAGCCTCGAAGTCCTCGATCTGCAGAACGGCCTCCTCGCGGGCTTGGGGCGTCACCGTTTCGCCCGCCTCGCGTAAGACGGTTTCGGCGATCCCCGCGTAGACCCCGGCCAGGAAGATCGATCCGATCACCGCGGTGCCCAGTGCGGTACCGAGCTCCTTCGAGGCGTTCTGGACGCCCGTCGCGTCGGTGGTGCGATCCGAGGGCACCACGCCGAGGGTCAGGTTGGAGATCTGGGCAAGCATGAGCCCCGTGCCGGCTCCGAAAACAAGCAACGGCAGCGCGAGATCCCATCCGTCGAGGTCTACGGCCGCGACCCCTTCGAGCAGCAGTGCCCCCGCCACCATTCCAATCGCGCCGAGCAGCACCAGCAGTCGAGGCGCGATCATACGGCCCAACCCGGGTGTCAACATCGACACAAGCAGCACCGAGACGGACAGCGGCAGCATGACCAATCCAGCCCCAAGCGCGTCATAGCCGAGCGCGGACTGCAGGAAAAGCGGCAACGCGAAGAGGATGCCGGCAAGCGTTATCGACTGGAAGGTGTCGGACACGAAGCCGGCTACATAGCCACTGTTGCCCAAGACGTCCAAGCGCAGCAGCGGTGTCGCTCCGGTAGCCTCGCGGTGCCGCTCCCAATGTGCGAAACCGACGAGCACCAAAATTCCGACGGCCACCAATACCGGGGTGGGCGACAAGTCGAGCAGGTTGAACTCAACCCCGGCTACTTCGAAGGGGCGCCGCCCCTCCCACCAGCCGTACCGGCCGGCCAAGAGGATCCCTACCACGATGGACACCAACCCGACGAATGACAGCAGCGCACCCACCCCGTCGAAACGCTGTGACCGATCGGCCGGCGCGCTCGCCAGGAACCGCACTAGCGCCAGTACCGCGAGCACGATGACAACCTCGAAAGCGAAGCCCAGCCGCCACGACAGAAGCGTGGTAAGGAAGCCGCCGAAAATCGGCCCAATTGCCGCTGCCGAGGCCTGGACACCACCGAGTACTCCAAACGCGAGCGCTCGTCGCGCACCCGAGTAGTTCGTGACGATCAGAGTCATCGACAACGGCAACAGCGCCGCCGCGGCCAAGCCTTCGATGAAAGACCAGCCGACCACCAGGACCGCGAGGTTCCAGCTCAATGCGGCGAGCAGCGTGCCTACGCCGTAGACGACAAGCGCGATCGTAAAGACCCTTCGCACGCCGTGGATCGCGCCCAGCTTGGCCCCTGCGAGCATGAGCGCAGCCATCACCAGGGAGTACATCGCGACGGCGCCCTGCACACCTGACACCGTTGTTTTGAGATCACGAGTGATCTGCGGCAATGCGACGTTCATCATGGACGTGTCGAGCACGACGATGAACATGGTGAGGCACACCGCCGCCAGTGGCGCCCACGCCGCGAGCCAGCCCGCCTTGGGTGTGTCTTGGGATACGTCGCTGGGAGGTTGGTCGGTCATTGGGTCGTTCCCGGTTCAGGGGTCCATGCAGTTCGGCGCGCCGGTCGCGCAGACGTAGGTGCGCGTCCCCAGGATCGGCCACATACCGAAGTCCTTCCCGCGGAATCGACTGTCCCTCATTCAGTGTCACCCTAGGTCGCTGGTGTTCTCCCCGTGGTCTTGCGCGCTGATTCGTTTGCGTCGAGTTGGATTAGTGGATGCGGCTGGAAAAGCCCGCCTGCATTACTTGACACCGACCCGGGGTGAACCGGCATGGTCGACCCTATGAGCAACGAGGACTCCCTGGCCGTCAACCACCATGCCGATCATCCGGGCTTCGCTGGTGTCACCGGCAGTCTGTTTGCCGCCGCCTTCCTGCTGACCGGCCGCGCCAACGCCAAGCTCGCCGCCGAACTCACCGACATCTCCCCCGAAGACCACGTTGTCGACATCGGATGCGGGCCGGGCAACGCTGTCCGGACAGCCGCCCGCCGCGGCGCGCGAGCAACCGGAGTCGACCCATCGCAGTCGATGCTGCGGCTAGCCCGGATCAGCACCCGAAACCCCAGGGTGCAGTGGGCCCAAGGCGGCGCAGAAACGCTGCCGGTGCCGGATGGATCAGCGACGATCGTCTGGGCGCTGGCCACCGTGCACCATTGGCGCGACGCCACCGAGGGACTCGCCGAAATACACCGCGCACTCTGCCCCGGTGGGCGGTTGCTTGCGGTCGAACGACAGTGCGAGCCTGGCGCCACCGGGTTCGCCAGTCACGGCTGGACCGCCGAGCAGGCCGAATCCTTTGCCGCACTGTGCCGCTCAGCGGGGCTTGTCGATGTCACAGTGGCCAGCGAAAAAAGTAGCCGGCCGGTGTGGGTGGTATCCGGAATGCGACCCTGACCGGCTGGGTCAGTCAAGAGCGAATGCGAGTGCCTGCACCACGTCGTCTGCCGATCCGAGCGTCGAGTAGCCGGCGGCCAGGCGATGACCACCGCCGCCGAACGCGCTGGCGACCGACGCGACGTCCACCGACTTTGAGCGTATCGACACCGACCAGTGGCCCGGCTCGACTTCCTTGAACACCGCAGCCACCTCGGCCTGCTGCGTGGTGCGCACGATATCGACGATGCTTTCCACTTCTTCTGGCCGCGCGCGGACCCACTCTTCGTTGGTGACCACGGCATAGACCAGACCACGCTTGTCGGCTGCGTCGGCCAACAACCGTGCCGAAGCCAGAACCCGCGACAGCATCGGCAACCAGGTAAACGGATGGGTGTCGAGCAGGGTGCGGCTTATCGCGGCGTTATCAACGCCCATGTCCACCAGTCGCGCGGCCAACCGGTGCGCGCGGGCAGTGGCCCACCGGAACGAACCGGTATCGGTGGTCAATCCGGCGTATAGGCAATGTGCGACGCCGACGTCGATCGGCTGGTCCCATGCATCCAGCAGTTCGGCGACCAGCATCGTCGTCGAGTCAGCCGTCGGATCGACGTAGTTCGCCGTGCCGAACAGATGGTTGGACGCGTGGTGATCGATGACCAGCAGGCGACGGCCGGCCGCCGCGCAATCAGCCAGCGTGCCCAGGCGGTTCACGCTGGGAATGTCCACGGCGACAATCAGGTCGACGTCTCGGCGCAGAATCTCGGGCGCCACAAGCAGGTGCCCGCCAGGCAACGACTGCAACGACTCGGGCAGTCGTTCGGGCTCGGCGAAGCTGACCTGGACGTCTTTGCCGGCGCGCTCGAGCACCAGGGCAATCGCCAGCCCGGCGCCGATGGTGTCGGCGTCTGGGAAGACGTGACAAACCACGCTCACGGATTCGGCCGCCGACAGAAGCTCGGCCGCGGCGAGGGCATCGACGCGCGCGCCTGCTACCAAGGCGTCAGTCGTCTGCTCTGTCATCGACTGAGTTTGAGTCACCCGTATCACCAACGTCCGGCCTGCTCGCGTTCCCCTGGCTTGCCTCGTCCTCCGCCCCGCCTACACGGTATGGGTCAGCCTCGCCGGCGTGCTTGGCACCTTGCCGAACTCTGGCCAAATCCTCATCTGCTGCGCGCGCACGCGCCAGCAGTTCCTCCATGTGTTGGGCGGTATCGGGCACTTTGTCGAGCACGAAGGACAGCGTCGGGGTAAAGCGCACGCCGGTGGCAGCGCCAACCTTGCTGCGCAGCGCCCCCTTGGCCCGCTCAAGCGCGGCGGCCGCGGCAGCATAGTCGGGTTCTTCCTGCAACGTCTGGCCGCGCACCGTGTAGTACACAGTCGCATCATGAAGGTCTCCGGTGACCTTCGTGTCGGTAATCGTCACCAATGCCAGCGGGGGATCCTTGATCTCGAACTCGATCGCCGACGCGACGACAGTGCCGATCCGCTTGGACAGCCGACGAGCTCGGCCGGCGTCAACCACGACACGCGCCTGCGGCTTTGCCTTGTCCGCACATCAGGAGCGTTCTTTTTCGACGAGTTCGTACGCCTCGATGACGTCGCCTTCCTTGATGTCGTTATAGCTCAGGGTCAGGCCGCACTCGAAGCCATCGCGCACCTCGGTGACGTCATCCTTCTCGCGACGCAACGACTGAATGGTGACGGTCTCGGCGACCACGATGCTGTCACGCAGCAGACGCGCCTTGGCGTTGCGACGGACAATGCCCGACGTGACCAGACAACCGGCGATATTGCCGACTTTGGAGGAACGGAACATCGCACGGATCTCGGCGCGACCGAGTTCCTTCTCCTCGTAGACCGGCTTGAGCATGCCTTTGAGCGCGCTCTGGATCTCATCGATGGCCTGGTAGATCACCGAGTAGTACCGGATGTCGACGCCCTCGCGGTTGGCCAACTCGGTGGCCTTGCCCTCTGCTCGCACATTGAATCCGATGATGATCGCGTCCGACGCCGACGCCAGGTTGACGTTGGTTTCGGTGACACCACCGACACCGCGGTCGATGACACGCAGCTCGACTTCGTCATCGATCTCAATGCCCATCAGAGCCTCTTCCAGCGCCTCGACGGTGCCGGAGTTGTCGCCCTTGAGGATCAGGTTCAGCTGGCTGGTTTCCTTGAGCGCCGAATCCAGGTCCTCCAGGCTGATGCGTTTACGCGTCCGCGCCGCCAACGCATTGCGCTTGCGCGCGCTGCGCCGGTCGGCGATCTGCCGGGCGATCCGGTCCTCGTCGACAACCAGCAAGTTGTCGCCGGCACCGGGAACCGAGGTGAAACCGATGACCTGCACCGGGCGCGACGGCAGCGCCTCGGCAACGTCCGCCCCGTGCTCGTCGACCATGCGCCGGACGCGCCCATAGGCATCGCCGGCCACGATCGAGTCGCCGACCCGCAACGTGCCGCGCTGGATAAGCACCGTGGCCACGGGGCCGCGGCCGCGATCCAAGTGGGCCTCAATGGCCACACCCTGGGCTTCCATGTCGGGGTTGGCCCGTAGGTCCAACGCCGCATCGGCGGTGAGCAGCACGGCATCGAGCAGGGCGTCGATATTGCTGCCCTGCTTGGCCGAGATGTCGACGAACATGGTGTCGCCGCCGAAGTCCTCGGCGACCAGGCCGTATTCGGTGAGCTGACCGCGAATCTTAGCCGGGTCTGCGCCCTCCTTGTCGATCTTGTTGACCGCGACCACGATCGGCACCTCAGCTGCCTGCGCGTGGTTGATCGCCTCGACCGTCTGAGGCATCACTCCATCGTCTGCGGCAACCACCAGGATCGCGATGTCGGTGGCTTTGGCGCCACGGGCACGCATGGCGGTGAACGCCTGGTGACCCGGGGTGTCGATGAACGTCACCAACCGCTCGTTACCGTCCAGCTCGGTGAGAACCTGGTAGGCGCCGATGTGCTGGGTGATGCCACCGGCCTCTCCCTCACCGACGTTGGCCTGACGGATGCTGTCCAGCAGACGGGTCTTGCCGTGGTCGACGTGACCCATCACGGTGACCACCGGAGGACGGTGCTCCAAAGCGGACTCGTCCCCTACATCTTCTCCGTAGGTCAGGTCGAAGGACTGGAGCAGCTCGCGATCCTCGTCCTCCGGGCTGACCACCTGGACGACGTAGTTCATCTCGCTGCCGAGCAGTTCGAGGGTCTCGTCACCGACCGACTGGGTGGCAGTGACCATCTCGCCGAGGTTGAACAACGCCTGCACCAGCGACGCGGGGTTCGCATCGATCTTCTCGGCGAAGTCCACCAGGGACGCCCCACGGGCCAGGCGGATCGTCTCGCCATTGCCATGGGGCAACCGCACGCCACCGACGACTGGGGCCTGCATGCTCTCGTACTCGGCGCGTTTGGCCCGCTTCGACTTGCGGCCACGCCTTACTGCACCCCCGGGGCGCCCGAACGCGCCCGCGGCTCCACCGCGCTGACCGGGACGGCCACCGCCGCCAGGACGGCCCCTGAAACC
>JBMYXJ010000136.1:0-7011 GCA_049608285.1 Mycobacterium sp.
AATTTGGTCTTTGAACACTCGTTGCGGGGCGGCCACGACGGCCGTGGAGTCAGTGGCGATGTCAGGAAGCTCGGGAAGGTGTTGCGGATAATGCGGGGTGACGGTGCTGATCGCCCGTACCGAGGGCACGCCGTCGACGGAGCCGAGATGCTTCTGTGCGAACGACTTGCTCGCCACGATCAGTGCTGCGGCGCCGTCGGAGGTCGCGCAGATGTCCAGCAGCCGCAGCGGCTCTGAGACCACCGGGCTGGCCAACACGTCGGCAACCGAAGATTCCTTGCGATAGCGGGCATTGGGGTTGTTCAAACCGTGTCGCGAGTTCTTGACCTTGACCTGGGCGAAGTCTTCTAGCGTGGCGCCGTAGAGGTCCATGCGGCGCCGGGCCAGCATCGCGAAGTACACGGTGTTGGTCGCACCGATCAGGTGGAAGCGTTGCCAATCGGGATCGTCGCGGCGCTCACCGCCGACAGGGGCGAAGAACCCCTTTGGGGTGGTGTCGGCCCCGATGACCAGTGCGACGTCACACAACCCCGCCAGGATCTGGGCGCGGGCGCTCTGCAGCGCCTGCGACCCGCTGGCGCAGGCGGCGTAGCTGGAGCTGACGGGCACCCCGTTCCACCCGAGCTTCTGGGCAAATGTGGCGCCGGCGACGAATCCGGGATAGCCGTTGCGAATCGTGTCCGCCCCCGCGACCAGCTGGATCTGGCGCCAGTCCAGGCCGGCTTCGGCGAGGGCGGCCCGTGCGGCGACCACGCCGTACTCGGTGAAGTCGCGACCCCATTTACCCCACGGGTGCATTCCGGCACCCAGGATGTAGACCGGTTCCGGTGCCATCAGACCATCCTCCATCCGTAAACGATGCGCTCGACCCCGTCGTCGTCGACGTAGAGCGGCATGGTGGTCAGTTCCATCTCCATGCCTACCCTCAGGTCGGCGGCCAGGGTGCCTTCGACAACCTTGCCCAGCACGATCAACCCCTCCTCAGCCAGTTCGACCGCGGCCACCGCGAAGGGTTCGAAGGGATCGGGTGCGTGATAGGGCGGGGGCGGGGCGTATCTGTTCTCGGTGTAACTCCACAACGTCCCGCGTCGCGACAGCGGAACCTGGGCTAGTTCATCCCCGTCGCAGCCTGGGTTCGGGCAGTTGTTGGCGCGGGGCGGAAAGACGTAGGTGCCACACTGTTGGCACTTGCCGCCAACCAAGTGGGGCTGACCGGATTCGTCGGTGGCGAACCACCCGTCGACCGCGGGTTGAGTGGAAGCTGACACTCAGTCAGCCTACCGATTCCGGTCGAGAAATTGAAACGTGTTCTACTTCGGTACCGTGCACGCGCGTAGCCCAGAGGGCGCGCGATCATTGCGGCCCGCACGGTCGGCGATGTTTGGGGTAGGGGCGGTCCAGGTGTCGTGACCGGTGCCTAGAGTGAGGTCCGTGAGTCCAGCCAACACTGCATCGCCCAGGAAAGCCGGCAGGACCGCAAAGGCTGATCAGGCTGCGAAGAAGCCCACTTTGATGCTCCTGGACGGCAACTCGTTGGCTTTCCGGGCGTTCTACGCGTTGCCCGCTGAGAACTTCAAGACCCAGGGTGGGTTGACCACCAACGCGGTCTACGGCTTTACCGCCATGCTGATCAATCTGCTACGGGATGAGCAGCCCAGCCACATCGCGTCAGCTTTCGATGTGTCCAGGCAGACGTTCCGGTTGGAGAAGTACCCGGAGTACAAGGCTGGTCGGTCTGCCACCCCCGATGAGTTCCGCGGACAGATCGACATCACGAAGGAAGTGCTGGGCGCGCTGGGCATCGCGGTCCTCGCCGAGGCCGGTTACGAAGCCGACGATGTGATCGCCACGCTGGCCACCCAGGCGCAAGAGCAGGGTTACCGGGTGCTGGTGGTCAGCGGGGATCGTGATTCGCTGCAGCTGGTCAGTGACGACGTTACGGTCCTTTATCCGCGTAAGGGTGTCAGTGAACTCACCCGGTTCACGCCCGAGGCGGTAGTGGAGAAATACGGGCTCACCCCTGTGCAATACCCCGATTTCGCAGCCCTACGCGGCGACCCGAGCGACAACCTGCCGGGCATTCCGGGAGTTGGGGAGAAGACGGCGACCAAGTGGATCGCCGAATACGGTTCTCTACAGGCGCTCGTCGATAATGTCGACAAAGTCAAGGGCAAGGTCGGTGACTCGCTGCGCGCGAACCTGTCCAACGTCGTGCTCAACCGCGAGCTCACCGACTTGGTCAAGGATGTGCCGTTGGCGCACACCCCCGACAGCCTGAGGTTGCAGCCGTGGGACCGGGATCAGATTCACCGGTTGTTCGACGACCTCGAGTTCCGGGTGCTGCGTGACAGGCTTTTCGACACGCTGGCGTCGGCGGACCCCGAGGTCGAAGAGGGTTTCGAGGTCCGCGGCGGAGTGCTGGAATCGGGAACGTTGTCGGCGTGGTTGGCCGAGCACGGCCACGGTCAGCGGTTCGGGTTGGCCGTGGTAGGTAACCAACTGGCTTTCGACAGCGACGCGACGGCGTTGGCGATCGTCGCTGCCGACGGCGATGGCCGCTACCTGGACACCTCGAGGTTGGCTCCCGACGACGAGGCTGCGCTGGCCTCGTGGTTGTCGGACACGGGCGCCTCGAAGGCACTGCACGAGGCCAAGCTCGCAATGCACGACCTTCAGGGGCGCGGCTGGATGCTGGCCGGGATCGGCTCGGACACGGCGCTGGCCGCTTACCTGGTTCGGCCCGGTCAGCGCAGCTTCGCCCTTGACGACCTGTCCCTGCGGTACCTGAAACGGGAATTGCGCGCAGATAGCCCTGAGCAACAACAACTTTCACTTCTGGACGATAGTTTGGACGACCCGGGAGGAGTTGGCGACCAGGCGGTGCAGACGTTGCTGTTGCGGGCAGGTGCGGTCAAGGACCTCGCCGATGCGCTGGACGACGAGCTTTCGCGCATCGATTCCTCGCCACTGCTGGGCAGCATGGAGCTGCCGGTTCAGCGGGTCCTCGCTCAGTTGGAGACGGTGGGCATCGCGGTGGATCTGCACCGTCTCTCGGAGTTGCAGGCTGAGTTCGCCGGCCAGGTCCGCGACGCCGCCGAGGCTGCTTATGCCGTGATCGGCAAGCAGATCAACCTGGGTTCCCCCAAGCAGCTCCAGGTGGTGCTGTTTGACGAATTGGAGATGCCGAAGACCAAGCGCACAAAGACGGGTTACACCACCGACGCGGACGCACTGCAATCACTGCTGGACAAGACCGGGCACCCGTTCCTGCAGCACCTATTGGCACACCGCGACGCGACCCGACTCAAGGTGACGGTGACCGGGCTATTGAACTCCGTTGCGTCTGACGGGCGGATTCATACGACGTTCAACCAGACGATCGCGGCGACCGGTCGATTGTCGTCCACCGAGCCGAATCTGCAGAACATCCCTATCCGCACCGAGGCCGGGCGGCGGATCCGCGATGCGTTCGTCGTCGGTGGGGGATATGCGGAGTTGATGACAGCTGATTACAGCCAGATCGAGATGCGAATCATGGCGCACCTGTCGCAGGACGAGGGCCTGATCGAAGCATTCAACACCGGTGAGGATCTGCACTCGTTCGTCGCTTCGCGCGCATTCTCGGTGCCTATCGACGAGGTCACCGCCGAACTGCGGCGTCGGGTCAAAGCGATGTCGTACGGGTTGGCATACGGATTGAGCGCATACGGACTCGCCGCGCAGCTCAAGATTTCCACCGAAGAGGCGAAGGTTCAGATGGAGCAGTACTTCGACCGGTTCGGCGGGGTGCGCGACTACCTGCGCGACGTCGTCGAACAGGCCCGCAAGGTCGGCTACACCTCGACCGTCTTCGGTCGGCGGCGCTACTTACCGGAACTTGACAGCAGTAATCGCAACGTGCGCGAGGCTGCCGAACGCGCTGCGCTCAACGCGCCGATCCAGGGCAGTGCCGCCGACATCATCAAGGTCGCGATGATCAACCTGGACCAGGCGATCGAAGACGCCGGGCTGGCGTCCCGCATGCTGCTGCAGGTGCATGACGAGCTGCTGTTCGAAGTCGCCGATGGTGAGCGGGGTGTTCTTGAGGCGCTGGTGCGCGAGCACATGGGTAACGCCTACCCGCTCGACGTGCCTCTGGAGGTCTCGGTGGGATACGGCCGCAGCTGGGATTCAGCGGCGCACTAAGCGCGGAAGCCAGCCATCTGAGCCAACGCAGGCGACGCATTCCGCGATGCGTACACCCAGTGGGTCTCCTCGTTGAGCAGCGCCGCCACCCGTAGGTCACCGAAACCGCGGTCGATGCGATCGCGGACGAACGCCAATTCGATGACTTGATGGGCAAATCTTTGTACGGACTTTCCGGCCGGTTTCCCGCCGAGCCGTGTCGCCTCGGCTACGGCCAGCTTGCGGGTCCGGATAGACGCGAGCCAGGTCGCCTCGTTGGGCGTCACCACCCCCGCGGTCACCATGCCGGGAAGTTTGGCGGCGACGATTCGCTGCTCGCGGCGCCGGCTGTAGACGGCCAGTGCGATCGCCAGCCCGAATATCGGCATCATCCAGAACACGTACACACCGAAGTAGGTTTCAGGGCCCAGCAGAGACGAGCCGTTCCACATGGCGTGCAATGCCACAGCACCGATGTAGCCGAGCAGGATGCAGCCGGCCTTGGCGATGGGGCTTCGCTGGTGTAGCGCGAACCACACGCCGAGAGCGAATAATGTGGTGAACAGCGAATGTGCAAACGGCGACATGATTAGCCGCAGCGCCGCCGTGGCCAGCGAGTCGGTGAGTGATTCGCCGTCGGCGATGTAGAGGATGTCCTCCAGCCAGGCGAAACCGGCACCGACCAACCCCGCGTACACCAGACAATCGGTCAACGAGTTCAGTTCTCTGCGGCGTGCACCGGTCATCATGAGCAGCAGGAAAAGGCCCTTGGCGGCCTCTTCGGTGACTGGTGCGCCGACCACGAGGGTGACCGCGCTGGTCCCCACCGATTGCGCTGCATCAACGGCCGGGTTGAGCCACGCAGCGAGGAAGATTTGGAGCACCGACGCGATGACGATGGCGGCCGACGTACCCCAGATGAACGCGAAGACGAGCAGGCGTGGGGGTTCGGGTTCGAACCTGTCGAGCCACAAGTAGGCCAGCACCACCATCGTCATCGCGACACTGGACAGCACGAAGCCGACCGCCGTACCGACGGGATTGAGCGCGGTCAACAAGATCACGATGAGACCCGCAACCGTGCCGAGCGCGATGATCACACCCAGCGGTGCTCCGACCTTCCGGGCGCGGCGCGCAAAGGCTGCGGGAGGGTACGCGGATTGACCGGGTGCGCCTGGATTAGACACCTCAGTAGGGTAGCTGTACCGAGTCGCGAGTTTGTCCTGCGTGTACCCGGTCGAGTAGCCTCTGCATGTACCTGTATGCGCACCAATCGCAGGTACAGATCATGAAACACAACCCGTCCCTACGATCACACCTGTCCGGAGCAACCCACCACATGCCAAGTCCCTCCGTCACCTCGCCGCAAGTAGCCCTTAACGACATCGGCTCGGCTGAGGATTTTCTCGCTGCCATCGACAAGACCATCAAATACTTCAACGATGGCGACATCGTCGAAGGGACCATCGTCAAGGTTGACCGTGACGAAGTCCTTCTCGACATCGGTTACAAGACCGAAGGTGTCATTCCTTCCCGAGAGCTCTCCATCAAGCACGACGTAGACCCCAATGAGGTTGTGTCCGTCGGTGAGGAGGTTGAAGCTCTTGTTCTCACAAAGGAGGACAAGGAAGGGCGACTGATCCTGTCCAAGAAGCGGGCGCAGTACGAGCGCGCCTGGGGCACGATCGAAGAGCTCAAGGAGAAGGACGAGGCAGTCAAGGGCACCGTCATCGAGGTCGTCAAGGGCGGTCTGATCCTGGACATCGGCTTGCGCGGCTTTCTGCCCGCTTCCCTGGTCGAGATGCGGCGAGTCCGCGATCTGCAGCCGTACATCGGCAAGGAGATCGAAGCGAAAATCATCGAGCTCGACAAGAACCGCAACAACGTCGTTCTCAGCCGCCGTGCGTGGCTCGAGGAGGCGCAGGCCGAGGAGCGCCAGGCGTTCCTCGACGAACTGGCACCCGGCGAGATCCGCGAGGGCGTCGTGTCCTCGGTGGTGAACTTCGGTGCGTTCGTCGATCTTGGCGGCGTCGACGGTCTGGTGCACGTCTCTGAGTTGTCGTGGAAGCACATCGATCATCCCTCCGAGGTCGTCAACGTCGGCGATGAGGTCACGGTCGAGGTTCTCGACGTCGACATGGACCGCGAGCGGGTTTCGTTGTCACTGAAGGCGACTCAGGAAGATCCGTGGCGGCACTTTGCGCGCACTCACGCGATCGGCCAGATTGTGCCGGGCAAGGTCACCAAGTTGGTGCCTTTCGGCGCGTTCGTCCGTGTCGAGGAGGGCATCGAGGGCCTGGTGCACATCTCGGAGCTTTCCGAGCGTCATGTCGAGGTTCCCGACCAGGTGGTTCAGGTTGGCGACGACGCCATGGTCAAGGTCATCGACATCGACCTGGAGCGCCGCCGCATCTCGCTGAGCCTCAAGCAGGCCAACGAGGACTATGCCGAAGAGTTCGAAGCGTGGAAGTACGGCATGGCCGACAGCTACGACGATCAGGGCAATTACATCTTCCCCGAGGGTTTCGACGCCGAGACCAACGAGTGGCTTGAAGGTTTCGAGAAGCAGCGTGACGGCTGGGAAGCGCGCTACGCCGAGGCAGAGCGTCGCCACAAAATGCACACCGCACAGATGGAGAAGTTCGCTGCCGCCGAAGCCGCAGAGGCTGCAGCGCCGGCCTCCAACGGTGCCTCACGTTCCGAGGAGTCGACTGCCGGCGGATCGCTCGCCAGCGATGCGCAGCTAGCTGCTCTGCGGGAAAAGCTCGCGGGCAACGCGTAGTTCGTAACGACGCGTAGTCCACGACGATGGCCCCGGCTGATGCCGGGGCCATCGCCGTATCTGGC
>JBMYXJ010000137.1:0-4642 GCA_049608285.1 Mycobacterium sp.
CGGGAAACCGGCGCTGTTCATCGTCGAGGCGTCCTCCAAGGGGCTGACAGTCAAGACCGACCCGAGTATGGGCATCCGTGGAGCCGCGCTCGGCCGGGTCGAATTAGACAAGGTCTCTGTGCCGCTGAGCGCTCGGCTCGGCGAGGAAGGCGCTACCCACGCTGACTATTCAGAAGCGATCGCGCTCTCCCGACTCGGCTGGGCAGCGTTGGCGGTCGGTACCTCGCACGCGGTACTGGACTATGTCATCCCCTACGTCAAGGAACGCGAAGCATTTGGCGAGCCGATCGCCCGTAGGCAGTCGGTCGCCTTCATGTGTGCCAACATCGCGATCGAACTCGACGGGCTACGCCTGATCATGTGGCGGGGAGCGGCACGGGCCGAACAGGGCATGCCCTTCGCCCGCGAAGCGGCACTGGCCAAAAAGCTCGGTTCCGATAAGGGCATGCAGATCGGCCTTGACGGCGTCCAACTCCTCGGTGGCCACGGCTTCACCAAAGAACACCCGGTCGAACGCTGGTACCGCGACTTACGCGCCATCGGTGTCGCCGAAGGTGTTGTGGTCCTGTAACTCCCACCGAGCTGACGAGAAGAGACTGACATGGCAATCAACCTGGAAATGCCGAAAAAGCTACAGGCCGTAATCTATAAGGGACATCAGGGCGCAGCCGAGATCCTACGACCGATCTCGCGCAAGTACGATTCGAAAGAACACGCCTACCCCGTCGAATTAGACACCGTGGCAACGCTGTTCGAGGGCATCTCGGAGGCCAAAACCATCTCGTTCGCCGGCGCCGAGGCCTTCCGAGACGGCGAAGACGGACCGAAGGGAAACATCAACGGGGGCAACATGTCCGCCGTGCTGAATATCACGGAGGTGAGCTGGGGCGATGTCGCGCTAGTCCTGTCGATCCCATTTCAGGGGTTGGGCAATGCGGCGATCTCCGGGGTTGCCACCGACGAGCAACTCGCGCGATTGGGGAAAGTGTGGGCCGCGATGGCCATCACCGAGCCGGGTTTCGGATCGGACTCAGCTGCGGTGTCCACGACTGCCGTGCTCGACGGCGACGAGTACGTCATCAACGGTGAGAAGATCTTCGTCACCGCCGGGTCACGTGCGACTCACATCGTGGTGTGGGCAACTCTGGACAAGACCAAAGGCCGGGCGGCAATCAAGTCATTCATCGTGCCACGGGAGCATCCCGGCGTCACCGTGGAGCGTCTCGAACACAAGCTCGGCATCAAAGCCTCGGACACGGCAGTGATCCGCTTAGACGAAGCCCGCATCCCAAAGGAAAATCTCCTAGGAAATCCGGATGTCAACGTCGACAAGGGATTTGCCGGAGTCATGGAGACCTTCGACAACACCCGGCCCATTGTGGCGGCGATGGCAGTCGGCGTTGCGCGGGCGGCGCTGGAGGAGCTGCGCAAGATTCTGATCGATGCCGGCATCGAGATCTCCTACGACAAGCCTGCGCACGCGCAGAGCGCCGCGGCAGCGGAGTTCCTGCGGATGGAGGCCGACTGGGAGTCCGGGTACTTGCTCACCATGCGGTCGGCCTGGCAGGCGGACAACAAGATCCCCAACTCAAAGGAAGCCTCTATGGGCAAGGCCAAGGCTGCCCGCGTCGCCAGCGACATCACTTTGAAGACTGTCGAACTGGCTGGCACCACAGGCTATTCCGAAGAGGCGCTGCTGGAGAAATGGGCCCGCGACTCCAAGATCCTCGACATCTTCGAAGGCACCCAACAGATCCAGCAGCTTGTGGTCGCCCGCCGACTGCTCGGCTTGTCTTCTGCTGAGCTGAAGTAAACGGCCCCAACGTGCGTGGCGAACCGATGGAGCCTCGCGTCAGAACCCGTCGTGCACGACGACGCGGGTGCGGCCCGTAACGCCACCATCGACGATTCGTCCGAGCACCTCAACAACTTCACAGACCGGTACATCCTGGGTGATGCGGTTCAGGTGGCGTGGCCGCCATCCCGCATCGATCTGATGCCACAACTCGCGGCGCGCTGCGATAGGTAACAACACCGAGTCGATGCCGGCCAGGGTTACACCGCGCAAGATGAACGGAAGTACGGTTGCCGGCAGGTCCGCTGAACCCGCTAACCCCGAAATAGCCGCCACACCAGCATATTTCATAGTACTCAGTGCGTACGCGAGAGTGTTGCCGCCGACGCAGTCAACCACAGCAGCCCAATGCGCCTTTCCCAGTGGGCGTACCTTATCTTCCGGACCAGGCACCCGGCCGATGACCTCGGCGGCGCCGAGATCGCGCAGCAGCTCATGCGCATCGGCCTTGCCGGTCGATGCGACCACCTCGTACCCGAGACCCGCCAGCAGATCGACGCTGACGCTTCCCACTCCGCCGGTGGCACCCGTGACCAGAACCGGCCCATTCGACGGGGTGATGCCGTGTGCGCGCAGGGCATTCACACTCATGGCTGCGGTGAAGCCGGCCGTGCCGATCGCGGCCGCCTCGGCGGCGCTCAGGGTGGCCAGCCTGACCACGAACTCGGCCGGATACCGCGCCACCTGCGCGTAGCCACCGTGCCGACCGGTACCGATATCCTGGCCGTGCGCGATCACCGTGTCGCCGACGGCGAACTCCGGCGAGGAGCTTGCAATTACCGTACCTGCCACGTCGATCCCGGGGATCAGCGGATAGGCGCGCGCCACTCCGCCTTTGGGCGTGATAGCCAACGCATCCTTGTAGTTCACGCTGGAATACTCGACCCGAATATCCACGTCACCGTCAGGCAGAAAAGATTCGTCGACCAACTCGTGGCGCAGCTGGATTCCGCGTTCAGCGTCCTCGTGAGCGATCATCGCGTTGATTTTCGTCATGGCAGCCACAGTAGCCGCCAACGACGAAGCCCCCGACCGCCAGCGGCCGGGGGCTTCGTTCGTCAGATCCGTATCAGAGGAGGTGCGCCTGCAGGTCAGGCTTCATGGCCTGCAGCTCCCGGCCCCAGTACGCCCAGTTGTGCGTACCGTTGTCGGGGAAGTTGAACACACCGTTGGCGCCGCCCGCGGCCAAGTAGTTGTCGCGGAAGGTGATATTCGTCTTGATCGTCAGACCCTCAAGGAACGTCGCCGGCAAATCTCCGCCGCCGAGCTCGTTGGGCTGACCGTTACCGCAGTAGATCCAGATCCGAGTTCCGTTGGCGACAATCCGCGGTATCTGCACCATCGGATCGTTTCGCTGCCACGCAGGGTCACTGGACGGCCCCCACATATCTTCGGACTTGAAGCCGCCCGCGTCACCCATCGAGATGCCGATCAAGAACGGCCACCATCCCTCGGAGGGGTTCAGGAACCCCGACATCGACCCGGCCCACACGAACTGCTCGGGGTGCCAGACCGACAGGATCAGCGAGGCCGAACCAGCCATGGACAAGCCAATCGCGGCACTGCCGGTGGGCTTGACCGCACGCTCGGAAGCCAGGTAGTTCGGCAGCTCGGAGGTCAAGAACGTCTCCCACTTGTAGGTGAGAGTGGGGCCATTGTTGCGGGCAGGTTGGTACCAGTCGGCGTAAAAGCTGGACTGGCCACCGACGGGCATCACGATCGACAGCCCCGAGTCGAGGTACCACTCGAAGGCCTGGGTGTTGATGTCCCAGCCGTTGAAGTCGTCCTGGGCGCGCAGGCCGTCAAGGAGGTACACGGCGGGCGAGTTCTCACCGCCGCTCTGGAACTGGATCTTGATGTCGCGGCCCATGGACGGTGAAGGCACCATCAGGTACTCCACCGGTAGGCCCGGTCGGGAGAACGCTCCGGCGGTCGCCGAGCCTCCGGTGAGCCCCACCAACGCGGGCAGCAGCGCCGCCACCAGAGTCGTAACGCCTATCCTGCGCGCCCACGGCCCGCGGATCCTGTTCAAAAGTCTCATTCGGTCAATCCATCCATCTTCCGGTTATCGTCATACGGCTTGTACTTCGATAATCCCAGCCAAGTTGTTACTACTTGTTACCACCCACCATTGCGCAGCAGCCAATCGGCGGCGCGGCGAGCCGAGAAAACTTCAGTTGTAGCGGTTGCAGTAAAGCATGTGACCAGCAGGTAAGAAAGTCCGGTAGCGCAGATTGACCCACTTCCAGCAAGAAATTTGACCTACGCCCAGCAAGAAACCGGAAACCGACGAGGTATCGGGGCAGCGGACCGAGCCCCGCGAGGTAACTGCAAGGACCCGAGGTCAGTGGGCAAAATCCCGGTTCCCTTCACAGCATCGTGACCACCATGATGGCGCACAACGTCCACCCGAGGCGGCACAACGGCTACCAGAGACGGCTACCAGAGACCATGTGACTGATAGCACTGAACATGGACTCCATGTGGCTGATGGCGCGAGCCCGGAGCCAAGACCGAACGCCCTCGCCGACTCCCCCCTCGCCCGCTTGGTCGGGCTAGATGTGATGTCCAAGGAGGATGGATCAGCGGGTATCAGGGCGCCTGCAGCTACGAGGCGGTGGGGTCAAGCGGGACCTGGATGGCTGTCAGCAGTGCACGGTGATCGGAGCCGGGGATGTCGACGGTTCGGACCCATTTGGCGGCGGAGTTCCGTGTGAGCACGTGGTCAATGGTTATGACCGGCGGAAACCACCTGTTGGAGGGGTAGGTCGGCGCGAAGCCCGCCCC
>JBMYXJ010000137.1:4652-6971 GCA_049608285.1 Mycobacterium sp.
ACGGCGTCGCGGTAGGCGTCGTCGGCCAGTAGATCCCGGAACTGACGCAGGTCGGGCGTACTGTTGTAGTCGCCCCCGATAATTACCGCGGCCGGGTCGGCGACCCGGCCGAAGAAGGTCAACTGCTCTTTGGCGCTGGCCATGCCGAGACGCCAATCGTCGATAGTGTTCTGGTCGCCCGCAACTGGGGACATGACATGCACGCTTGCGATCAGCGGATCGAATCGCACACCGGGAACGCGCAGGCGCGCTCCCGGCATCTTGACCCGCCACAGTTTTGGCGCCGACAGTGCTGTGAGGGGATACCTGCTCCATATGCCGATTCCCCCGGCGCCGGGCGCGGGCATTAGAAGTGAATGGGCGAACGTTTCGTCGATGCCGACTTGTGAGAAGCGTTCCATCGCCTCGGGCGTGAGCTCTGCGACGGTGACGACATCCGCGTTTTCTTGAGCGAATCCGACCAGCGACGACGGGTCGGCCCGGCCCTTGAAGAGGTTCGCCGAAAGCAACCGAATGGTGGCATGGTCGCCGACTTCTGGCGGGCGCCCAGAGCAGTACCAGGTCACCTGCACCGCCAGGCTAGCTGTCGCCACCACGGCGGCGATGATCGACAGCAGTATTTGGCGGCGCAGCGCCAACAGAACCAAGACCGCAACGGCGCCCATCGCTGTATACGGTGATCCGACGGCAAGGATTAGGGCGGGCATGTTCAACGCCGGGTTCGCCCGTACCACCAGAGTGAGAGCTGCGAAAGCCAGGGCGACCAAAGCTAGCGCTGTCAGCAGTAGCACACGGATTCTGCCGGACAAGGTCTGTCCTCCTTGCGCGCAAGACCGATGACGGCATGGACATTCCAGAGAACATGCAGTTGATCTTGGCTACGTTGTTGTCGGTGGCCGAGCGCGGCGCTCTACTTCGGTCCTGCCTCTCAGTAGAGGCATGACCGAAGTCAATCAGACTGGCGGCGACGACGGCGCAGTTCGGGTGCCGGTTACGTAAGCTTCACATTTACCCCCGGAGCGTGTTGCTTGGGCGGGTCTGAGCGCTTGAGAAGGGGTACGCGGTTGGATGTTGGCGTCGGTGATGTTGCGCAGCGGGCCTACGCGGGTGGACTACCCGGGTGGTCCGAGGTGGAGTCGCTCGTGGAAGCCGCGTATCGGCGCTGCAGGTCGGACACTGGCGGAGCGGTAGCCGATTACATTCCGGTGTTGGCGCAGGCCAATCCGGATTGGTTTGCGGTGTGTGCTGCTGAGGTCGATGGCAGTATGCATTCGGCGGGCGATGTGAAGGTCGAGTTCTCGATCCAGTCGATCTCGAAGGCGTTCGTCTACGCATTGGTGTGCGATGTGTATGGCCACGAGGTGGTGGCCGACCGGATTGGGGTGAACAACACCGGCTTGCCGTTCAATTCGGTAATCGCGATCGAACTCAACGATGGCCACCCGATGAATCCGATGGTAAATGCGGGCGCGATCGCCACCACGGCGCTGATGCCGGGCGACAGTCCGGACGCGCAATGGGACGCCATCGTGGCGGGGTTGTCGGGGTTCGCCGGCAGGCCTTTGCAGGTCGACGAGACTGTGTACCGGTCGGAAGCTGAGACTAATCAGCGTAACCGCGCCGTCGCTGGGCTGTTGGAAAGCTATGGCCGCATCGAGCTAGACCCGCTGGCCGCGGTTGATGTTTACACCCGGCAGTGCGCATTGCGGGTCACCGCAGAGGATTTGGCGGTGATGGGTGCGACGCTGGCCGACGGTGGAGTCAACCCGGTAACGGGGCAGCAGGTGGTGTCCGCAAGCGTGTGCCGAGACACGCTGGCGGTTCTTGCGGCTAATGGTGCCTACGAGCGTTCCGGCGAATGGCTTTTCGAGATCGGGCTGCCCGGTAAATCCGGGGTCGCCGGCGGTTTGGTCACGATCGCTCCGGGCAAGGCCGGCATCGGCACCTTCTCCCCACCCTTGGACGCCGCCGGGAACAGCGTGCGCGGCCAGCGCGCCACCGCCTATTTGTCACGTGTGCTGGGGCTAAACATCTTTGCTTCCCATGCGCACACCTTGGCGGCCAAGCCGAAGGACCACCAGTGACCGCCAAGCCGAGAGCTATGACGACGCCAACGGCGACGCCGTGAAGTGCGGGCCCGACATCGTGGTACCCACGCTGGCGATCGGTAATCTCGCCGACGATGCTTGCACACCGAGCCACACTCACCGGATCTATGAGGCCACCGGGAGTCCGAATAAGGAGATGTACGAAACCCCCGGCGCGAACCATTACTATTCCGGGGCTGACCAGCGCGACAAGCTACACGAGGCCGTCGGA
>JBMYXJ010000138.1:0-6935 GCA_049608285.1 Mycobacterium sp.
TAATCAAAAAGAGAGTTTGCTGGAGTGTCCCATGCAGCCTCGACCGTTCCCGGCCCTTTCGCTGGCGGCCCCAACGCTCGGGCACGCCACGCCGACGCGTGCGCCAATCACGCAAGCGACCTCACCCGGCGGCCCAACAGGCCGGTGAAATTTTCATCACCGCAACAGTCATCGGCACATTAGGCGCCAAACTCGGACAATCGTCGCGCACCGAAACCACCACCGTGCATCACCGCGGACCATCGAGGAAATTGCGGGACCGTCGAGGAAAATGCGGCAAAGTCAGGAAGTCGCGGTCGGCAGCTCGTGTTCGCCGAACAGCTCACGCAGTTTGCGCTTGAACACCTTGCCGGTCGCAGTGTGCGGTAACTCGTCGACGAAGACCACGTCATCGGGGAGCCACCACTTTGCGACCTCGCCGGCCAGGTGGTCCAACAGTTCGGTGCGGGTGGCGCGCTGCCCTTTGCGCAGGACCGCTACGAGCAGGGGCCGCTCTTGCCATTTCGGATGTGCCACACCGATGACGGCAGCCTCGGCGACAGCCGGGTGGCTCATCGCGGCGTTCTCCAGGTCGATCGAACTCACCCATTCGCCACCCGATTTGATGACGTCCTTGACCCGGTCCACTAACTGCAGGTATCCGTCGGGGTCGATGGTGGCAACGTCCCCGGTAGGAAAAAAGCCCTCCACATCAAGCTTGTCGCCGCCCTCGCCTTTGAAGTAGCCGCTGGCGATCCACGGGCCACGCACCCACACTTCGCCGAAAGCCTCACCATCCCAGGGCAATTCGTTGCCGTAATCGTCGACGATCTTAAGTTCGACACCGCAGATACCGCGACCCTGCTTCAGCTTGATCTGCGCCAGTTCAGCGGTGTCCAATCCCTTGTGCTTGGGTAGGAGCTGGCCGATTACGCACAGCGGGCTGGTCTCGGTCATCCCCCAGCCTTGCATCGGATTGGCGCCGAAGTCCCGTTCGAACCGCTCGATCATCGACAGCGGCAGGGCAGCTCCACCGGTGCCCGCGATCTGCAAACCAAGTTCGTGCGGGTCGATCTCGGGGTGCTCGTCGAGATAGGCGAACAGCATCATCCACACCGTCGGCACGCCCTGGCTCTGGTTAACCCTTTCGGATTTCATCAGCTGATAGATCGACTCGCCGTCGAGGTGTGGCCCGGGCAGCACGAGTTTGGCACCGACCATCGCTGCGGTGTATGGCGTCCCCCAGGCGTTGGCGTGGAACATGGGAACCACCAGCAGCATCGACGTGCCGCTGTGAATGTCGTTGGTATCCCTGCCGGCCGCCATCAATGTGTGCAGCATGGTCGAACGATGCGAGTAGAGAACGCCTTTCGGGTTCCCTGTTGTTCCGGACGTGTAGCACAACGACGATGCAGTGCGTTCGTCAAACACCGGCCACATGTAGTCGGTACCCTGCGCACCGACCAGCTCGTCCCAGCACAACAGGCGCTCCGCGGGCAGCTCGGACATATTGGGCAAGTGCTCGCGATCGGTCATAGCGACGTAGGTGCGGACCGTTTTCAGCTCCGGGGCCAGTTGACTCACCAACGGCGCGAACGTGATGTCGAAGAACAGCGCCCGATCCTCGGCGTGGTTGATGATGTAGGCGATTTGGTCGGGGAACAACCGCGGATTGACGGTGTGCAGGACGGCGCCCGATCCTGAGACGCCGAAGTACAGCGCGAGGTGCCGGTCGCTGTTCCAGGCCAGGGTGGCAACCCGGTCCCCCTGCCCGATGCCAAGCTCGGCGAGTGCGTTGGCGACCTGCTTGGCATGCTCGCCTACTTGCGACCAGGTGGTGCGCCGGACCTGTCCTTCAGGTAGCCGCGACACGATCTCGGTGTCGGCGTGAAACGCGGCCGCGTGCTCGATCAGCGACGAAATCATCAGTGGCCGGTCCTACATCAATCCGAGCATCCTTTCCAGGCTATCGACCGTCGCGCCGCTGTGTCGGTGAGGTCGGGCATAATCGAATGTATGTTCGAGACATTTCAGGCGGAGGGGCCTCAGACTGCGGCGGGCTCCATCGTGGACCTGATCCGTTCTTCTTGGCGGGCCAGGAACCAGACCGATGCGCAGATGCTGGTCGGAATCGGCGATCTGTTCCGATTGCGGCTACGCGAGAAGGGTGAGTGCGCTTCGTGGTCGGCGGACACTACCGATGCGGTGGCCGGGGAGATTTCCGCGGCGCTGAACATCGGCGCCGGCTCAGCCGCTGACTATCTGCTACATGCCCGCTGCCTGCGCGAAGACCTGCCCGCAGTCGGGGCCGTCTTCGCCGCCGGAGACATCGATTACTCGACGTTTCGGCTGGTGGTCTCCCGCACAACATTAGTCGATGACCAGGATGTGATGGCCGCCGTCGACACCGCGGTGGCTGCGGCGCTGCGGCGGTGGCGCAGGTTGTCTCGCGGGCTGATACGCGCCCGAGTGGACCAGATCGTGGCCCGCCACGACCACGACGCGGTACGCCGACGCGCCCGCAAACGGCATGACCGCAGTATCGAGATCTGGGACAGCGGAGACGGCCTGGCTGAGATCCGCGGGTTTCTGCGCAATATGGACGCCCACCTACTCAAAGAACGTCTAGACGCGCTGGCCGCCACCGTGTGCGCGCAGGATTCGCGCACCCGCGCGCAGCGCCGCGCTGACTCGATCGGCGCGCTGGGAGCCGGACTGGATCGGCTCGAATGCGGCTGTGAACGCCCCGACTGCCCGGCAGCCGACAAACCCGCACCACCCAACGTGATCATCCACGTGGTCGCCCAAGCAGCCACCGTCGAAGGCCAGAGCACTGAGCCGGCCACGGTGATCGGCGCCGACTGGCTCATCCCGGCCGAAACCGTGGCCGAGCTGGCCCGCACCGCCAGGCTGCGGCCGCTTACCCATCCCGGCGAGGCTACCCCCGAACCCGGCTACACTCCGTCGCGGACCTTGGCCGAGTTCGTGCGCTGCCGCGACCTGATCTGCCGGTTCCCAGGCTGCGACAAGCCGGTCACCAAAGCCGATGTCGACCACACCATCCCCTACACCGACCGCGGCCCCACCCAGGCATCGAACCTCAAATGCCTTTGCCGAAAGCACCACCTATTGAAAACCTTCTGGGGATGGCGCGACCAACAGCTACCTGACGGCACCATCATCTGGACCTCACCGGCCGAAGCCACCTACATCACCACCCCGGGAGGCGCGCTGCTACTCCCTGCCCTCCGCACCCCCACCGCCGCTGTACCCCCCATTGCCGGACCCCCCACCGCACGCGACACCCCATGCCATATCGCCATGCCGCAACGCCGGACCACCCGCACCCAGAACCGGGCGGCGCGAATACAGGCAGAAAGGCGCTTGAACCGCGACAAACGGGAAGCCGACGTACGCTGGCAACAGCAGTACTGTGCCGTTGCCGCTATCCACGATCCTCCACCTTTTTGAGTAGCGTGGGCGGGATGGCGACCGTATTCACCAAGATCATCAACGGCGAGATTCCCGGCCGATTCGTCTACGAGGACGAGCAGATCGTGGCGTTCCTGACGATCGAACCGATGACGCAGGGTCACACACTGGTCGTACCGCGGGCCGAGATTGACCAGTGGCAGAACCTTGACCCCGCAGTCTTCAGCAGGGTCATGGAGGTCTCACAGCTGATCGGCAAGGCAGTGTGCTCGGCTTTCGATGCCGACCGCGCCGGAGTCATCATCGCCGGACTTGAGGTGCCCCATCTGCACGTCCATGTGTTCCCCGCACGAAACTTGTCGGACTTTGGATTCGCCAACGTCGATCGCAGCCCAACAGCGGAGTCGCTCGACGAGGCGCAGACGAAGATCAAGGCTGCGTTGGCGCAGCTGCGTTGACTGACACCGCCGCATCGGTGATGCGCGGCATGCTCACCCGAAAGCAACACCCTTTGCCGGGCTCAGTGATCACCGTGACGCTGCCGCCATGCGAACGCACAAGGGAGTCGACTATCGACAGTCCCAGCCCGCTGCCGCCGGTAGTACGCGCTCTCGACGAATCCGTTCGATAGAACCGCTCGAATATGCGTTGGGCGTCCTCTGCGCTCATCCCCGGCCCCTCGTCGCAGACCTCGATCACGGCGTCGTCGGCGTCGGTTCCCACTCGCAGCGTCATGCCTACGTTCTCCGGGGTGTGCTGAAGCGCATTTGCCACCAGGTTGCTCAGCACCTGACGCAGCCGGGCCTCGTCGCCCACTACCTGAGGGGTGCCCGGCCCGTCGAAGATTTCCAGGCCGATCGTGCGTTGCGGCGCGATCGACCGGGCGTCATGTAGGGCATCGGCGGCCAGCGCGAGCAGATCCACTGGTTTCTGTTCCAGGGGACGCTGCACATCAAGCTGAGCCAACAGCAGCAGGTCCTCAACGAGCAAGCCCATTCGGCTCGACTCACTTTCGATGCGACTCATCAACATCTCAACGTCGCGGGCGGCACCTTGTCGGTACAACTCGGCGAACCCACGAATCGTTGTCAGCGGTGTACGTAGCTCGTGGCTGGCGTCGGTGACAAAACGGCGCATCCGCTCCTCGGAGGTACGAGCCTGCTCTGCAGACGATTCCGATAAGGCCATCGCGCGCTGGATCTGCGCGAGCATTCCGTTTAGCGCCGACGACAATCGCCCGACCTCTGTGCGTGGGTCCCGTGCGGGTACGCGACGGTCCAATTGGCCGGCGGCGATCGCGGCGGCCGTCCGCTCGACCTCTGATAACGGACGCAGGCTGCGCCGCACGACGGCATAGCCAACGACACCAAGCAACGACAGGACTGCCGCCCCGATGCTCAGCTGTATATAGAGCAGCCACCGCATGGTCGACGTCACCTCGGTAAGGCTGATGGCCATCGTGGTCCGCTCCCCGCGCGGTCCAGTCACCGTCATCGCGCGCCACTGGACGTTGGGGTGACCAACTGACCCGACAGTCACCGGTACCGGTCCCACGTCATTGTTAGCGGGCAGCGCCGGCTCGTCAACGTAGTCGTTGACCGCCAACCAATGGCGCCCCTGCGAGTCGACGCCACGGACATAGAAGTCGGTCGGGGGGTGCTCCAGGGTGGGGTCCTCATCAGTAACCAAGGACAGCTGGCTGGGCAACTGCGCCCAGCCCCGCGAAGCCTCGATCAGGCTGTGGTCCACCCGGTTCATAAGGTTGTGTCGCAAAATCGTCGACTCGGCGACGCCCGAAGCCACCAAACCACAGCCCACCAGCACCAACATCGCGGCCACTAGCCCTATGCGAAGCGGAATGCCACGACGGAGTTGCTGCCTGATCAGACCCACCACGCCACCATTGTTGCGCTCTCAGGTGCTGACGGCCGCTCGCGGGCTCGACTAAAGATCGCTCAGCGCGGCTCGCGCAGGACATAACCGACCCCACGCAGCGTGTGAAGCAGACGCTTCTCGCCGGTATCGATCTTGCGCCGCAGATAGGAAACGTAGGACTCCACGACGTTGACATCGCCACCAAAGTCATAACGCCACACGTGATCGAGGATCTTCGGCTTGGAAAGCACTGTGCCCGCGTTGATGATGAAGTACCGCAGCAGCGTGAACTCGGTGGGTGACAGGGAGACGGGCTCACCGGCCTTCCACACTTCGTGGGTGTCTTCGTCGAGTTCGATGTCGGCGAACCGCAGCCGAGCTACCCGTGGCTCCTCGTGGCCCAGGCCGGCCCGCCGCAGTATCACTCGCAGCCGCGCGACAACCTCTTCGAGGCTAAACGGCTTGGTTACGTAGTCGTCGCCACCCAGCGTCAGACCGGTGATCTTGTCCTGCAGGGTGTCGCGGGCGGTCAGAAACAAGGCCGGAGCGTCGATGCCGTCGGCTCGCATTCGCCGCAACAACCCGAAGCCATCCATCCCCGGCATCATGACGTCGAGAATGATCGCGTCGGGCCTGAGCACCCGCGCCTTGTCGAGGGCGGCGGCGCCGTTGGACGCGGTGTGAACCTCGAAGCCCTGAAACTTCAAACTCACTGATAGCAATTCGACGATGGTGGCCTCGTCATCGACCACCAACACGCGTGCCTCTGGGACTTTTTCTTGAATCGGCATGGCCATGACTCTTAATGTCTACCAATTTGCTTGGAAGATCCCGTTCGCTAACTGTGCACTTCCTGTGAGTTTACAGCTTTTGTCCATACACTTATCGGATGAACCTTGGGAAAGTCATCGCGGACATAGCGACAGCCCCTGTCAGGGTAGGCCTCGCGGCCGCCGACACTGGACTCGACGTTGCGGCCATCGCACTCGGGATGGTGAAGCAATCCTTGGGGGAAGAGAGCACGCAGACAGTCAATCCGATCACCGACATACTGCCGGTGCGGGGCGCAATCCATGGCGCCAACCGGGTTGACGAATTGACCGAACCCGACCGGGCAATGGGGCGCCTTCTGGCCCGTGACGGGCCGGCGGACAAACTGACGCGTCCGGGCGGGCTTGTCGACCAGTTGACCGCACCGGGCGGGTTACTCGATCGGGTCACCCTGGAAGGTAGCGGGCTGGAACGTGCCCTGGCACCGGGCGGGCTCGCAGATCGGCTGCTCAGCGAGGACGGGCCGGTCGAGCGGATGTTTGCCGAGGACGGCCTGGTCGAGCGGATGTTTGCCGAGGACGGCGTGATCGACAAGCTGACGGCGAAGAATGGGCCGCTCGAACAGCTCACCGAAGCTGCCGAAATCCTGAGTCGGCTGGCGCCCGCGGTGGAGACATTGACGCCCACCGCAGACACCCTGCAGGATGCTGTCGATTCACTCAACAGAATGGTTGCCTCGATGAGTAGCATCACAGACCGCATTCCACGGCGACGGTCGCGGCGCTCCACCCGGCCGGCCCTGCCATCAACGGGCGTCGAGGACCGTGATGTCCTCGACGCCCTCGACGAATGAGCCGATAGGCTTATCCCCGCTTCAC
>JBMYXJ010000139.1:0-6918 GCA_049608285.1 Mycobacterium sp.
GCATCGGCCCGCAATCATCGAGGCAGCGGCTCAAGGCTCCAGCCCAGATCAGTACTCGATGGTCAGCTACTACCGACCGGAGCTTGGGCTGCCTGAAATGGGTTTGGTTGGCCGGCAACTCTGGCAACAGTCTGGCTTGCGGCCCACCGATATCCAGACCGCGATCCTCTATGACCACTTCACCCCGTTCACCTTGATACAACTCGAAGAGCTCGGCTTCTGCGGGCAGGGGGAGGCCAAAGATTACGTCGCCGGTGGTGCGATTGAGATCGGCGGCAGATTGCCGATTAACACCCACGGCGGCCAATTGGGCGAGGCATACATCCATGGCATGAATGGGATCGCTGAAGGGGTGCGGCAGCTGCGCGGAACGTCGGTGAACCCGGTGCCAGACGTAGAGCACGTGCTGGTCACCGCGGGCACTGGCGTGCCGACTTCGGGCCTCATCCTGGGATGATCCTTCGCGCGATCCGGCCCGGACCCTACTACCCTTGGCCTGATGAGCTCCCGCGAGCCTGAACGCGCCAGTAAGAACACCGTGCCGCCACACGCCGACACGTCGAGAACACCGTCCGAGGGCGCGTGGGAACGGCGATTTGAGGCACCTTTGTCGGTGAATCCACGACCGGTGCACCGGAGTCGCCGACCGGTCGGCCTGCTTGCCGCAGTCACTGCCGCGGTCGTCGGACTCGGGGCGGTTGCCTGGCTGTTCTGGCCGGCGCCGGAGGGCGACGAGATCGTTGGACACGAATCGAGCACGACTACCGAATCGAAGTCTCCGCATGAGGAGGCACAGACACGGCTGATGGGTATGTTGCCCGGTGGATACGGCGCCGGGTGCGACGCCGTGGTGCCGGTCAAAGGTGCTCTGGCGCAGGTTAGTTGCGGAGAGAACGCAGATGCCGGCGGTCCGTCGACAGCCAGCTATTTCCTGGCGAAGGACGACGAATCGCTTCGTGCGCTGTTCGATGACGTGGTCAGTACGTCCTCGGTTGTGGACTGTCCGGGCAATATCCAGTCACCGGGGGCTTGGCGCCGCAGCACGACGCCGCAGCAGGTTGCCGGGACAGTGGTATGTGGTTTTCAGCGGGGCAAACCGATGGTCGCTTGGACCACCGATGCAGAGTTGATGCTCAGCGAAGTTCACTCAGGCCCGCCGGGTCCGACCATCGTTGAGCTCTACACCTGGTGGGGGTCGCACTCCTGAGCGTCAAACGGCCCTGGCGGGCAGGTCGGCAGCCCTCCGGACTATTCGGATTCGGCCCCAACCGCGCGGTGTGATCCCAGACACGCACCCTTCTGTTCAGCACTCACACAGGGATCTTTCAGGTACCGCAGTTAGCTTGATTCCGCCGGCATGTCTACGGCCTGGTCAGTGATGGGCCCGCTGTCGGCGTCTTGATTCCCGCATAGAAGAGGAGACCTCGTGTCGATGATCGGTGTGAAGACGACGGCAGCTGCGGCTGCTATTGGGCTGGCGACGATGGTGGGCGCACCCCTCGCCGCCGCCGAGCAGACCAGCACGAATTGGCTAGGCACGCAGGCTGATATCGTCGATGGCCCTGTGGTTCAGGGTTGGACGGTGAGTCACCTGCAGCCGTCGACGGATGCGATTCCGTATGCGGTGCAGGGCCAATTGTGGGAAGCCACCGCCTCTGACACATCCATCCAGGGCGACGCGGTGCCCGTTGTCTCCAATTTCAATGCGCGCGCTGCGGACGGTCAGACCTACCGGGTGCTATGGGAGGTCGCGACCCCGCAAGGCGTCAACCCCTCGACTTTGACCCAAGGCGGCACGACCCGAGGCAAGCTCTACTTCGACGTGACGGGTTCGGCGCCGGACTCGGTGATTTATCGGGGAATCGAAGGGCCGGATTTGGCTCTATGGCTGACCCCGCCGCCAACATCGGGCACAGCGTCATCATCGGGCACAGCGTCGTCGGGTACGTCGGTGTCGGTGACACCTACCCAGGCCGCATCGGACGTAGCGACTGCAGCTGGTGATGAGGCGATACCTGAGGCGCAAAGCCTTGGCACGCCGATCGCGCCCGGAGTACCGGCGGCGCCCGCCGCGGGGGCGGCTGAGTCCGGACAGGTGTTACCCCCGGCACAAAGCTTTGGTACGCCCATCGGTGAGGTGGGTGCGCAGACCCCTGCCGCACCGGCCGAAAGCCCAGTGACTGTCACGGCACCGGCGGGCGAGGCTGCCCCTGCGGCGCAGCCCTCCAGTGCCCCAGCCGCGCAGCCCGCCAGCGAGGGCACCCCGGCTCCGTCGGCAGACGCGGGTGCGTCGAATTCCAATGTGGTTCCCGTGACACCAATCACGCCTGCGCCGGCAGCCGGGTAACGCTGACCCGCCTGCTTTCGGAGGCCGGCGACATCCTGCTATGGGAACACCTCAACGGCGCGGGCAGTGTGTCGCGGTGATCGCGTTCGGGATGAACCTTCGATGCCGTCCGGCTGCTTGATGCTGGCTGGTATTTCCCCGTACGCATCTGGCTCGTGCTGCATAGCAGCTCAGTGGATCTGGGCTCCCCGCCTCTCCTGGCAGGCCACTGCGGGTAACCCGGCTATGATCCACCAATGCCTGTGACCAAGCCGAGCTGGATTGCCCCAGCTGCCCTCGTCATCGCTGTCGTCGCCGTGGCTCTCGCGGTGTGGGGCCTGGTGCGACCTTCCTCGTCGAGCGACGCTTCCGGAGTCAGTCCGGACGAGGCTAAGACGCAGGTCTGCGCGGCGTTCGACATGGTGCGCCAGGCGGTGTCCCTGCAGACCAATGCAAACCTCGGCCCAGAGCGGGCCGCTGTCGAGGCAGTGGCGGCCAACGCCCGGCTAGCCACCTTGGGAGGTGGCCAGTTTCTACTGGCCAGACTGGACAGCACCGTGGTGTCGGCTGACCTGGACAAAGAAGTGCGTTCGTTTGCGAATCAACTTGAGTACATCGGGATGAGACAACTTGCGGGTGCCGCGGGCGATGATCCAGGACAGGCGACCCACATGAGCGATGCTCAGGCCAGTGCCGAGCGCATAGTGGAGCTGTGTCAGTAGCTCAGCTCAGGCCGGAACGAACTCGACTCCGGCCAGCGCCACGGCGTCGTCCCGCTCGGGTGCGGTCACGACGGCGTTGAATTTGTCGCCCGTCTTCCAAGCGGTCACACGCAGCGTCTCGCCGGGAAACACCACGCCTGCCATCCGTGCGCCGTAGGACTGGAGCCCACTGACGTCACCGTCGAGCAGGTTGTCCACCAAGGCCTTGCACGTCATCCCGTAGGTGCACAGGCCGTGCAGGATCGGACGCGGAAAACCTGCTGCGGCAGCAAAGTCCGGATCGGAATGCAGCGGATTGCGGTCCCCGCACATCCGGTAGAGCAGCGCTTGTGCCGGCGAGGTTGGCAGGGACAGTTCAAGGTCGGGGGTGCGATCCGAAGGTGCCGCGGACCCCGACCCAGACGGGCCACGGTCTCCGCCGAAGCCACCCTCGCCCCGCGCGAAGATCGACCGCTTTTGCGTCCACAGCAGCGTGCCATTCGGATCGGTCACTGTCGTCTCCGACCAGATCACCGCGGCCTTGCCCTTATCCCAGATTTCAGTGAAGCGGGTAACCGCGGTGCCGGTGCCCGACGGTGGGATAGGTCCCGGCGTCGTGACGGCTTCGCTGGCATGCAGCACCTTGCTCAGCTCGATGTCGATGCCGGGGAAGCGCACCGCCGGAGGTTCTGTCATGTGAAAGCTCTGGGCGACGTTGCCGAACGTCGGCAGCACCTGTGGGGTGTCGTCGGCGAGGTAGCGCAATTCACGTCTGTCCATCGGGTCACCGCCGGCGCCCAGGCCGAGGTGATACAGCTGGATATCGCTACTGTTCCAAGAGAATTCGACGGGATCGAGTTCTGCGCCGATGGCTTCCTCGAGATTGATTGGCACGAGTCACTTCCTTCCAGCGAGATGCAACGCCGCGAGGTACCCGAACGTCATGGCCGGGCCGATGGTGCCCCCGGGGCCTGGGTAGGTGTGGCCCATTACCGGTGCGCTGACGTTACCCGCAGCATAGAGGCCATCGATGATCGAGCCGTCGTCGCGCAGTGCTCGGCCCTGCACATCGGTGACGATCCCACCCTTGGTGCCCAGATCGCCTGGGACCATCTTGGCCGCGTAGAACGGCGCGTTGCTGACCTCGCCGAGGTTGGGGTTCGGCTTGTTTGTCGGGTCGCCGTAGTAGCGGTCATAGGCGCTTTCGCCGCGTTTGAAGTCCTCATCGACACCGGAGCGCGCGAAGCCGTTGAATCGTTCGACAGTGGCCTTGAGCTCCCCAGCGGGCAGTCCGGTAATTTCGGCGAGCTCGTCAAGGGTGGGGGCTGTGACGATCACACCTGAGTCCATCCACTTCTTCGGAATGCGTTGTCCTGGTTGCAGTCCAGCGAAGATGTAGCGGTCGCGGTACTGCTGGTCGAAGATCAACCAGGCTGGAATATTCTCACCGGGACCCGGCCCCTGTCCGTACTGACCGCCGTACATGTGGTGGCAGGCCTCGACGTAGGGCATCGATTCGTTCATGAATCGCCTGCCGGTCATGTTGACGATTATTGACCCGGGTGAGTTACGTTCCGACAGTGCGAACCACGGCGCATTGACTAGCGGCACCGTGGGCCCCCACCATGCGTCTTCCATGATATCTAGTGCAGCACCGAGTTTTTCGGCAGCCAAGATACCTTCTCCGGTGTTGGCCTTGGCGCCGACCGTCCATTCTGTGGTTATCGGGGCGCGCTGGTATTTCACCCGCATCTGTTCGTTGTGTTCGAATCCGCCACTGCCCAGGATGACGCCGCGGCGGGCGCGGATAAGTTGCGGTTCAGCGCTTTCCGGTCCATTGGTGTCGCGGACGTAGATTCCGCGAACTGTGCCGTCTTCGACGTACAGATCGGTCATCGCGGTGTTCAACTGGACGGGCACGCCGGCTTTCCGCAACGCGATGCGCAGCGGCGCGATCAACGCGCGACCCATGCCCACCAGGTTCTTGCCGGTCGCTTGCGCCCACATGGTGCGCGCACCAACCCGGAGGCTCCGCAGCAGCCCGCGGGGGTGGCGTTTGAGTTGGTTGAGGCGCATATAGTCCTGCTGCATCACTACGACGTTGAGCGGAATCTTGCCGTATGGCGGCTCCAGGCCCTCCAGATCTGCGCCGAGCTTCTTGGCGTTGAAGGGCTTGGGTTCCACCGAGCGACCCGTGGCTTTGCCGCCGGCTGCCTCGGGGTAGTAGTCGGAGTAGTTGGGTACCCAGCACATCTTGAGCGGAGAGTGCTTCAGCACGAATGACAACATTTCTGGGCCGCGGTCCAGGTATGTGTCGATCTTCTCGGCGGGTACCACATCGCCGATGATCGTGTGCAAGTACGTGCGGGCCTCCTCAACGGTATCGGTGACGCCGTCGCGCCTGAGGACCTCGTTGTTGGGGATCCAGACGCCGCCACCTGAGCGTGCGGTGGAGCCGCCGTAGTGCGGAGCCTTCTCGACAACTATCGTTGACAGACCCTGGTGGGTGGCGGTGAGGGCGGCGACCATGCCGGCGGCGCCGCTGCCAACCACGATGACGTCGTACTCCTGTCCAGTCATGTAGAACACGTTATAGAATTGCGCGGCCGACCCACAACTGTGCCGGTTGACGGAACGAGGGGACTTCACGAAAATGCTGAGTGCCGAGATGCGTGACCGATTGGCGGCAGATCTTGCACAGGCTGAGCGCAGCGGGGTCCCGATATCTCCGCTGACCGACGGAAACCCTGATATCGACGTTGTTGATGCCTATGAGGTCCAGCTGATAAACATCCGGCAGCGCGTCGCCGAGGGCGCCCGGGTCATCGGCCACAAGGTCGGGCTGTCGTCGGAGGCCATGCAGAAGATGATGAACGTCGACGAGCCGGATTACGGGCATCTGCTCGACGAGATGCAAGTTTTTGAAGAGACACCGGTGCGGTCAGGCCGGTATCTGTATCCACGGGTCGAAGTCGAGGTCGGATTCATACTCGCTGACGACCTGCCTGGCGCCGGCTGCACTGAGGACGATGTGCTCGCCGCGACGGCCGCATTTGCACCTGCAATCGAGCTGATCGACACCCGCATCAGGAACTGGCAAATCAAGCTATGCGACACGATCGCGGACAACGCCTCTTCGGCAGGCTGGGTGCTCGGGCAGGGGCGAGTGTCGCCGAAGGACGTGGATGTCAAAGCCATCGAGGCAGTCCTGAAGAACAACGGCGACGTGGTCGCCGAAGGGCGCAGCGATGCGGTGCTGGGAAATCCGGTGACCGCAGTCGCGTGGCTGGCACGCAAGGTCGAGTCTTTTGGGGTGCGGCTGAAGGCCGGTGACATCGTCTTGCCCGGCTCGTGTACGCGCGCGATAGATGCACCTCCTGGGAGTCATTTCGTCGCTGACTTCAGCGGATTAGGTTCAGTACGACTCGATTTCGAGTGATGTTTGCAACGACAGGGAGAACCCATGCCTGACAAGGCGACAGTCGCGATCGTGGGATCCGGCAACATCAGCACCGACCTTCTCTACAAATTGCTGCGCTCAGAGTGGTTGGAGCCGCGCTGGATGATCGGCATCGATCCGGAGAGCGAAGGCCTGGCGCGCGCGCGCAAGCTCGGTCTGGAGACATCGCACGAGGGCGTGGATTGGCTTCTGGCGCGCGATGACAAGCCGGACATGGTGTTCGAGGCCACCAGCGCCTACGTTCACCGCGCCGCAGCGCCGCGCTATGCGGAGGCCGGCATCCGGGCGATCGACCTCACGCCCGCTGCGATCGGTCCCGGCGTGATTCCGCCGGCCAATCTGCGCGAGCACCTCGACGCGCCGAACGTCAACATGGTCACCTGCGGAGGCCAAGCCACCATCCCGGTCGTCTATGCAGTGTCGCGGGTCGT
>JBMYXJ010000140.1:0-6912 GCA_049608285.1 Mycobacterium sp.
GGGTCTATTTGAGTTGATTGGGAGTTAGTATCGGTTTGGCCAATGCTCTCGAGGGCATCATTGAGAAAAATCTGCATGTAGATCACCACCCCGAGAGCAAGGGCTAATCCGCCGACCCGTCCGACATCCCGGGCCGAACCGTGTGGCCGGTCCGTCCTCGCGAAGGCTGTTAATTTCCCCATATCGCCTCCTCATGCGTGGCGCACCCGCCGCGAAGATCAGCGATGCCCGTGCTCATCGCGCGACGGGGGCTGTAACAACTTTATTCCCAATGATTTTTGAGTAGGTCGCTTTGGCCTCCGATGTCAGAAATCAGACACAAGTTGCGTAAGTTGTTCGCGCCTCGCCACACCTAGCTGTCTGTGCGTTGAAACGTTTCTCGATGACCTGGTGGGCATGCAGACTGCTGGATCTGGTCGCCGCCATCGCCTGAGAAGGCCAGCGACGGTGATTCATGACCTCAATGCGGCGCCGCGCAGCTCTGCGTAGGAGGCTTCGATACGTTCGGCGAGCCCCCCGACGTCGGGAAGCCCGCGTGGATCGGTGCACAACCCGATCCTCATATCGCCGGAGCACGCGGTTCGAGCACAATCGGCTTGAGTGTGTGGGCGGTGATGGATTCCGCCTGCAGGCTCAAGATTCGCGTCTCCTCCGCGGCGATGGGCTCGCGGTCCTCAACCATCGGGCCAGTATCTGATCCCGGCGCGCGTTAACTCCGGCCATCGGCAACAATTCACCCATGGACGTCAATGAAGTGCTTCTGCCCGGAGTGGGGCTGCGCTACGAATTCAATAACTCCGAGGGCGACCGAATCGGCGTGATCGCCAAACGATCGGGGGACTTTGAGGTGGTGGTGTACACGGCCGAGGATCCTGATGTCGCCCAACCGCTGTTCCACCTCAGCGTGGTGGAAGCCGAGGCACTGGCGCAGATCCTAGGGGCCCCCCGGATCGCCGAACGGTTCGCCGATCTGACCCACGAGGTTCCCGGGCTCGATGCCGGCCAGGTGTCAGTGGAGGCCAACAGCCCTTTCGTTGACCGTCCGCTGGGCGACGCCCGGGTGCGCACCCGCACAGGCGCGTCGATCGTCGCGGTCGTACGCGACGAGGTCGTGCTGCCCTCGCCCGGGCCGGCCGACATCTTGCACTCTGGCGACGTTCTGGTAGTCATCGGGACGGCCGAAGGTATCACCCAGGTCGAGCACATTTTTGACAAGGGCTGAACGGTGCACGATGCGGTAGCGCTGCTACTCGAAATCGGCCTGCTGCTGGTGGTCCTGACCATCCTGGGGGCGCTGGCGCGGCGCGTGTCGTTGTCGCCGATCCCGTTGTATCTGCTGGCCGGGCTGGCGTTGGGCAATGGTGGGATTCCGCTGGTGCCGGCGGCGGAAGACTTCATTCAGACAGGTGCCCTGGTTGGCGTCATCCTGCTTCTGCTGACTCTGGGCCTGGAATTCACCGCCAACGAGTTCGCCGCCAGTATGCGCAAACACGTCCCGTCGGCCTGGGTGGATTTGGCGCTCAACGCGACCCCCGGGGCCTTCGTCGGCTGGCTTCTGGGACTTGATTTCGTCGGGATTTTGGCGATGGCCGGGATTACATACATCTCATCGTCAGGCGTGGTGTCGCGGCTGCTGACTGATCTGCGGCGACTGGGTAACCGGGAAACGCCTGCCGTGCTGTCGGTGCTCGTTCTTGAGGATTTCGTGATGGCGGCTTACCTGCCGCTGCTGGCCGTGCTCGCCGCCGGCGGTACGTGGTGGCAGGCGGCAATCGGGATGGCGATCGCCATGGCGGCGCTGACGGCCGCGTTCGTGGCGTCCTACCGGTGGGGGCATGCAGTGGCCCGCTTGCTGGCCCCGGAGGATCCCGAGCTGTTGTTATTGCGCGTGCTCGGGGTCACGCTGGTAGTGGCGGGCTTGGCCGAATACGTGCACGCCTCTGCGGCCATCGGCGCGTTCCTGGTGGGTCTGACGCTGACGGGGGAGAGTGCCGAGCGCTCGCGCGCGGTACTGGCCCCCCTGCGCGACCTGTTCGCCGCGATCTTCTTCGTCTCGATCGGGCTCACGATAGACCCGCGGGAACTGATCCCGATGCTTCCCCTGGCGGTAGCACTGGCCGTAGTGACCGCGGCCACCAAGGTTGCCTCCGGAATGTATGCCGCGAGCCGGGAGGGCGTCGCCCGGCGCGGTCAGCTAAGGGCAGGTACCGTGCTGATCGTCCGTGGAGAGTTCTCTTTGGTGATCATTGCCTTGGTCGGTGCGGCGATCCCGATGATCCAGTCGATCGCGATGCCCTACGTGTTTGTCCTGGCGTTCATTGGTCCGGTGGCCACGGTGTTGAGCGGCCGGGCTTCGCCGGATCGGAAATCGCCGCGGATCGTCCGTCGCGCGAAAGACCTGCCGCGCCGGGGCGGCGAAGGCTGACACGCAAGCCGCCAACCGGTTGTGACCTGACTCACAAATCGCTCGCAAAGGGCGTAGTCTTGAGGCATCTCTCCCCGAAAGGAGAATGCGATGAAAGGCGCGCACCGCGATCCGGTTGACCACGCCCGCACAACCCTCCAGCATGCCGGCGAATCGTTTATCGACACGCTCTGGTTGCCCGGTTTGATCCTCATCGGCATCGGCACCGTGCTGATCGCCGGCACTGTCGCAGCGACTGCGTACGGCGAGAGCGACGTGGCGTTGATACTCGCTTTGGTCGCCGGCGCCCTGGTTACCGCCGGGGGACTGCTGGTTACCGTCGAACACCAGCGGGTGAAGCGGGTGGAACGGCAGTGGTTGACCGAGCATCCGCATCGCCCGCACCTCCACGCCAGGTAGCTCGGCCGGACACTAAAGCGTGCCCTCGCCGAGGATGGCGCGGGTGTTATTTGAGGCGAGCTCAGATCACCTCCAGGTCATGCTGCCGTCTGCCCTCCAGCTGCCGTTCAGAAAGGTAGTGTCATCGGTCTACTCGGAAACGGATCGGGGGATCGATGGACGTCGTGCTCGGTTTGTCGATGACCTCCTTAGCGGTGCGCTGGGTGCTCGTCGAAGGCACGACGGGCGAGGGCGCGACTGCTGACCGCGGTTCGATACCTGCCGACACCGAAGAGTTCGACGCTGACGCACTGATCGGTGCGCTGCTTGGCAAAGCTGGAGCCGAGGGGTTCCACGCGATCGGGCTCACCTGGACCGCCGCCGCCGAGGCAACCGCAAGTGCGGTCTGGCAGGCCCTGACCGATCGTTGTGTTGAGAATGTCATCTCAGTCTCTGACCTTGAGGCCGCGGAGGCGTTGACCTGTGGCATTGCCGGCATCGCGGGATACGAGCGGGTCGTGGCGTGCGTCGTGGAGCCTGGCGCCGCGGTCGTCGCCGCGGTCACACCAGAGGGCGTCACCGCAGACCGGGTTGATCCCGCGGATCTCGGCGACGTCGATGGTTGGGCACCTGAGGCCGTCTTCGCTGTCGGTTCGGGCGACGTGGAGGGCTTAGTGGCCGTGCTGGAGGGCCAAACTCAGGCGCCCGTCATCTCCGCCGACGAGGCTGACATGGCGCTCGCCCGGGGATCGGCGCTAGCGTCTGCCGACGCCGTATCACTCCTGGAGACCCCGACCCTGCCCACGCAGCGCCAGCCGTCACCGCCGAAGAAGCTGGCATCTGTGCTCGCCGCAGCTGTCGTGACCTTTGTCGTTTCGCTGTCGGTCGCGCTCGTGCCCCATAGCGAGGCGCCGCGGACGGAACACCCCGGCGCCTCGGTGCCTGAAGCTGGAGATACCCCGGAATCGCCGGCCAAGGCGGCCCCGCCCGCGACGAAATCGCCTCCACCGCGGACATCCCAAGCGCCCGCGACGGCTGAACCCGTCGCCGTCGCTGTTCCGGTTCCCGATGCCGGGCTGATTGTCGTGCAGCCCGCCACTCCAGCGGTGGCCCTGCCTGAATCGGAGCAGCCGCTCGCCCCGGAGCCGGCCCTGCGTGCTCCCGCGCCGGCCTTTGTTCCGCCACTGCCGCCACCCAACGATCTGCCACCTGACCCGGCGCCGGCTTACGTGCCCCCGGGGCAGCCACCGACGGCCGCAGTTTCACAGCAGCAGCAACAGCAGCCTCGGCTGCGTGATCGGATCATCGATCGACTCCCGGTCATCAACCGGTTTAACGAGCCGGACCCATACGCTCAGTAGGTTGCATTGGAGCTCCGTGCCACGAACCTGAGAGTCACGGTGCCGTAAGGCAGAGACCCCTTACAGTTGTTTCGCGCGGATTCGGGTCATCGCCGATCGCAGCTGTTGCCGTTGCAATGTGTGCCAGACCTGCATGGGAAGCAGTGACAGCCGCAGTCGCTACCACGGCCGCGAGATGCGTGAAAATGTCGAGGCATGACAGTCTCCTTTTATCGGTACCTCATACGTTAGCGCTGCGCACTCGCCAGCGTGGAGAGATGGCCGCCGTCGCCCATCTGCGAAAAAGCCCGGCCACGCCCGAACGGGTCCGCGCTCTCTGAACCCGCTCTTGGGCGCTCTTGGCAAACATGATGTAGCTTCAATCGACATACCGATTGGCCGCAGCCGAGGAGAGCACCGGTGAATGCGACATCGTTCGGGCACTATCGGCTTCAGAAGCTGATCGGCGAGGGCGGGATGGGCGAGGTCTATCAGGCCTTCGACACCAAGACCGACCGCGTGGTGGCGCTCAAGGTGCTCCCGCACCACATGGCAGTGGACGAGACCTTCCAAACCCGGTTCCGGCGCGAGTCGCAGGCGGCCGCGGGCATCAACGACCCCCACGTCGTACCCATCCACGGGTTCGGTGAGATCGACGGCCGGCTGTACCTGGACATGCGGCTCATCGATGGTCGCAACCTGGGCACCATGCTCGCAGAAACCGAGAAGCCGCTCGGCGCGCCGTTCGCCGTGACGATCGTCGAACAAATTGGCCATGCACTGGACGCCGCTCACCGAGACAATCTGATCCACCGTGACATCAAGCCGTCCAACATCCTCATCACGGGCCGTGACTTCGCCTACCTGATCGACTTCGGGTTGGCCCGCACCGCCGGTGAGAAAGGGCTCACGACCGCTGGTAGCACCCTGGGCACCCTGGCTTATATGGCTCCGGAACGCTTCGAGGAAGGTGAGGTCGACGCCCGTTCCGATATCTACGCGCTAACGTGTGTGCTCTACGAATGTCTCACCGGCTCAAGGCCTTATCCCGCCGACACCCTCGAGCAGCAGATCGCTGGACACATGTTGTCCCCGTTGCCGCGCCCGTCTGACACCGATCCGCGTTTGGCGGCCTTCGACGAAGTCATCGCCAAGGGTATGGCCAAGAAACCTTCCAAGCGGTATCGAAGTGCCGGCGAGCTCGCCGCTGCCGCGCGCCGTGCGCTTAACGCCCCGGTCCGTCGGGCCGGCAGCAGTTCCCGGCATGCGGCTCGGCCCAAGCGCAAGAAGCCCACGAAGACGCTGGCCGCCGTCGGGGCCGCCGTACTGGTCCTTGTCCCGGCTGCGGCGGGTCTGTGGCATTGGGCGCCTTGGGGCGGCGGCGGTGACCCGCTGCCAGCGGGGGCGGTCGAGTCGATCGCGACCACCGTCCCCGCCGACATTCGCCAAACAGGCCGGTTGGTGATCGGCGTGAACGTGCCTTACGCCCCGATGGAGTTCAAGAACGCCGACGGCCAACTCGTGGGCTTCGACATCGAGCTGATAGACGCGGTGTCCAGGGTTCTGGGGCTGGTGCCTGACTACCGTGATACTGCATTCGACACGATCCTGCCCTCGGTACAGGCGGGGACCCTCGACGTCGGAGTGTCCTCTTTGACCGACACGAAGGAACGCGAGGCGTCGGTCGATTTCGTCAACTACTTCCAGGCAGGCACCCAATGGGCTAAGCGGTCTGGTACTGCCGCCAATCCCAACTCGCCGTGTGGAGTCAGAGTCGGTGTGGCGCAAGGGACTTTGCAGGCAACTGAGGAACTGCCACGCAAGAGCGACAAGTGCGTGGCCGCAGGCCAGCCGCCGCTAGACATCGTGGTGTTGTTTAGTCAGGACGAGGTGACCAACGCGCTGCTCGCGGGTGAGGTCGACGCGATGTCGGCGGATTCGCCGGTGACTGGCTTCGCGATCAAGCTCAGCCGCGGCGAGCTCGTCTCCGCTGGGGACGTGTTCGATGCCGCTCCGTACGGTTGGCCCGTTCCCAAGGGTTCGGGGTTGGCGGAGTCGCTGCGAACGGCGCTGGCGCACGTAATCGAAACCAGCGAGTACCGAACCATCGCCACGATGTGGGGCGTCGAGCGCGGCATGCTCGAGGAGCCGACGATCAACGGCGCGACGAAGTAGGCCCTCGCCTCGTACTCTGAAATGGTGACTCGAACGTCCCTGCCTCCTGGCCCCCGGCTGCCCCGCGGGGTTCAGGCCGCTCTGATGCTTTGGTGCGGGCCTCGGTTCCTCAGTGCGTGCCAGCGTCGCTACGGGCCGACCTTCACCCTCCGGGTCGCTTCAATGGGCACGCTCGTCTACCTCGCCGACACTGCCGATATCAAGACCGTATTCGCCGGAGATCCGCGTATCTACCATGCGGGAGAAGCTAATTCGATGCTCAAGGGTCTGCTCGGTGATACCTCGGTCCTGGTTATCGATGACGACGTGCACCGAGACCGCAGACGGTTGATGCTCGCTCCGTTCGCCCGGGACGCGGTTGCGCGGCAGGCCCCGCTGATCGGCGAGATCGCTGCGAAGAACATCGCGAGCTGGCCCGTGGGCACGGCGTTTGCCGTCGCGCCGCGAATGTCTCAGATCACCTTGGACGTGATTCTGCGGACCGTGATCGGCGCCAGTGACCCCGCGCGGCTTGCCGGACTGCGGGAGACGATGCCCCGGCTGCTCAGCGTCGGACCGTGGGAAACGTTGGCAATAGCGAACCCGAAGTTGATG
>JBMYXJ010000141.1:0-6755 GCA_049608285.1 Mycobacterium sp.
TCTCATCGGCGACGCTCACGACGCCAGGCGACCGCAGTAGCCGGGACGAAGACGCGCCAACCGATGAGGCGACACAGCCCCGCGCCACCGCGCGAGAGTTCGATACCCCAGTGGTCAACGAGGAGGCAGGCGAAGCGGTCGAGCGTCCAGCCGAGACACGGGAGAACCCAGTGGCGGTCGCGGAGCCCACGACGAGCGTCTTGACTCCTCAACCGGAGGACACGTCGCGCACCTCCGCCTCTGCAGTACCGGCAGCCAAGAACATCACGACCGGTGAGAAGGTCCCGACGGCGACCGCGACTGCTGTGGCGTCGACGACCGCCCCGGCCACCCCTGTGGAATCGGTGCCGCTGTTCGAGATGCTGATGTCCTGGTGGAACCGCCTGTGGAGAAATTCGGCACCAACCCTGACGTCGCGCCAAGTTGCGGTCACCCTCGACGACAGCGCCGATGTAAGCGACCCGATCGTATTCGGCGGCGTGGACCCTGATGGAGACGCTCTGAGTTATTCCGTGTCGGCGTTCGGGTCAGCGACGGGCCCTCAGTACGGCACCGTCACCATCGACCAGGCGACCGGTACCTTCAAATACAACCCCGTAGATGCCCTCACTGTCGGAACCATTACCGACACGTTCAAGGTCACCGTGGTCGACAGCGGAGTCCAATTCGAAGGCCTGTTCAGCTTTCTGAATTCCGTGTCCAACGACAAGACAACAACCGCAACAATCACGGTGGTCGTCGGCGCTGTCAACGAGGCGCCGAAGGCCGTCGATGACAAGTTTTCGGGAATTGCGGACTCTCCGGTCACCGGCAACGTCCTGGCGAATGACACGGACCGCGAGGGCGAGCCGTTGACAGCAGCAATCATCACGAACGCGGCCCACGGTGTAGTGAACTTCGAGAGCGACGGCAACTTCACTTACACCCCGGATTCAAATTTCACCGGAACAGACGGTTTTACCTACCGGGTCTCTGACGGCACCAACACCAGCCTGGTCGCCAATGTGACACTCACGATGGCCGCCGTTTCTCAGCCCACGACGCCCACAGTCGGTATCCAGGGATTGTCCTGGTGGTTGGGCCTGTCCGACACCGACACCAACCGGGCACTGGACATGTCGAAGTCCGCCGGGGTGACTGCCGTGCGGATCGATATCAGCTGGCACGTCGTCGAGTACGAGGAGGGAGCGCCCGATTGGTCGTTGATCGATCCTTTGGTGGACAAGATTGTCGATCGCGATATGGCCGTTCTCGGAATGCTGTACGACACCCCGGCATGGCTATCGGGCACAACGGACCCGCATGCTCCGCCGACAAATCCGCAGCTCTTTGCGCAATTCGCAGCTGCAACAGCAGAGCACTACCTGGGGCGGATCAATACTTGGGAAGTCTGGAACGAGCAGAACATTCCTCGGTTCTGGGCCTCCCCGAGTCCCGCGGACTATGCAGAGTTGCTGAAAGCGGTGTACCCGGCCATCAAAGCGGTCGACCCCTCGGCGACCGTAATCACTGGTGGCTTGTCACCGGATTCCAGCGGAATCGACCCCCTCAGCTTTGTCACTGCCATGTATGCGGCGGGTGCTGGCGGATATTTCGACGCCATCTCGATGCACCCGTACTCATTCCCGCAGCTGCCGACCATCGATTCGGTGAAAGCCGTCCACGACGTGATGACCGCCAACGGCGACGGCGACAAGAAGGTGTGGTTGACGGAGGTCGGGGCACCGACGGGGACATCACCATTCGCGGTGAGCGACGAGACTCAGGCATTGAGCATCGCCCTGTTCGTCGACTTCGCCCGCACAGCTGACTACGTTGGCCCCGTCTATCTGTATTCGATACTGGACACCGGGTCCAACCTCGCTGATCCGGAGGACAACTTCGGATTGATTCGACAGGACTTCACGACCAAGCCGGCGTTCGGCATCTGGCTCTGAGGGCTGAGGGCTGAGTAAGCGACGGCAAAACACTGAACTGTCAGTCCTGAGCCAGGAGCATCTTCTTCCTCCTCATCGCCGCGATCTGGCTCATTCTGATCGGCTGGCTGACGACGTGAGGCCAGCCTGATCCCGCTTGCTGATCACCGGCCCAGGGCTACGTCGAAGTCAGGCGCCGCTCCCCGGTCCCGATCGCCGTCGACGCGATCATGCCGGCGCAAGCTGAGCGACCCGCTGAGATCGCCGATGTCGCTGTGTTGCAGTGCGGACCGTTGGGCGGCGTACGGCGCGTTGCGCCGCGCCGAGGCACTCGGATTGCCATGTCTGGTGCGCCTCACCGGCAAAACCAGCGTCGGTGTGGCCGCTGACGTCGCCCTCGCCGCCGCGTTACCGGATCTCCCGTTCGCCTGCAGTCGCGACTTGAGGGTTCCCGGCGACAGCGACATTGTTACCGAATCACGCTCGCTGCTCGGCGCGCACAGATTCCTTCCGGCCGCACCAACGCCCGCCGCGCCCGACCCGGCACGGCTCGCGTAAGTCCGGGTCACTGACGCCCTAACAATCCGGCGCTGGCAGGACCTGTTGCGCCGTGCCGCCGCGGCACGATGACCGCGGTGCCCGCAGCGCTAGGCGGGATCTGGTGTCCGTAGCTTGTACGCGCGATCGAGGGTTTCCTGCGGCAGCGGTTCACTCTCCTCGGCCGGGATCATCACCTCGACGTAACAGCCCCCGTCGTGGCCGTCGATGGCGTCCAGCGCAGCGTCCAATTCTGCGACGGTGGTCACTCGCGCGGATAACCAACCCGCACACCCGAATGCCTCCGGCAGCCGGTGGTACTGCACAGGGGCGAGGTCGTCGTACGGGTGACCCCATTCACTGATGATCACCTCGATCCCGAAAATCCCATTGTTGAGCACGAAGATCACCGGCTTGATTCCGTAGCGCCCCATGACCGCTAGCTCGTTGAGGGTGAGCTGATGGGAGCCGTCCCCGGTCACCAACCAGGTGCGCCCGGACGTTTTCGCGAGGTCGACACCGAGGCAGGCCGGAGTGGCCCATCCGATCGAGCCCCACAGACCCTGTTCTTCCGCACCGACACCAGCCGGCAGCTGCATCCCGTTGAGATGGAGCATGCAGGTACCGGTCTCCACGACCAGTGTGTCGCCGGCCTTCATCCGCCGCTGCAGCCGCGGGTAGAAGCTGGCCGAGGAGGTGGGGGCGGCGGCGGACCCGGTGAGCGGAAGCAACCGTTCGGTAGCCGACCTGGCGGACTTTCTCGGCTCCACCCGCTGCAACACCGCCTCAAGTACATCCTCGATGGCCACGTTCAGGAAGACGTTGCGACCGATTCGCACCCAGTTGTCGTGGATGCACACAGCGCGGTTCACGTCGAGCAGATCGCTCCACAACCCGGTGTTGAGTTCGGTGAGCACCGCGCCACCGATGTCGAGCACGAGGTCGGCCTGCTCCACGACATCACGAACGGTGGCCGGCTGCGAACTGTCGCCGGCATACAGACCAAGGAACTGGGGTAACGACTCGTCGACAGCGCCCTTGTCGGTGGGCGTTACTGCCACCGGCAGGTCGGCGACTGTCACCAGCTCGGCGGCTTTCTCCCGCAGGCCGTAGCGCACCGCCGTGGCAGTCACGAGAGCAACCGGGTTCTTCGCCGCGGCCAGTTGTGCGAGCACACCGGCAACCGCAGCCTCGAGTTCACGCGGGTCGCTTCGCTGTCGCCTTACCTCCTCTAGCGGGCGACCCTGGATCGGCGCGCCGATGACCGGCATGAGGCCGTTGGCCTCGGAGATGAGGATGTATGCGGGCATGCTCTGCCGAAGAGCCTCGCGGATGACTCGTTCCAGCTCGTCGATGCAGTTATCCGGCGTCATCACGGCCGATACACAGCAGGCCGCGGCTGAGATCGGCTGGAATCGGTCATAGACCGTGTCCCCGAGGTTGTGGTGGGTCACCAGTCCCAACCGCTGAATGCGTTCGCTCGGCATGCCGACCAGATGAAATACCGGCAGCCGGTGCGCCTTGCTGCCCATGACCCCGTTGAGAGCAGACAGCTCGCCCACCCCGTAAGTCGTGGTCAGAATCGCGGCGCCACGAATGCGCGCGTAGCCGTCAGCCGCATAGGCGGCGTTGAGCTCGTTGGCACAGCCGACCCACTGCAAACCAGGGACGTCCTCGACGCCGTCGTCGATGGAGAAGGCGTAGTCACCTGGCACGCCGAAGACCCGGTCGATCCCCAACTGGGCAAGCCTGCCGAGGACATACTCGGCGACGTTCGGTTGACTCATCCCCGTCGACTCCTTGCTAGGCATTGTTGCGGTCAACCGCGCCGCCGAGATTGCATCAATCCGGCCGCTTACTCGAATTTTTGCGGCCGGTATGCCATTTCGGCTGAAAGTGATCAGTCCTGCTTGCTGATCAACCGGCCCAGGGCCACTCGGTCGGGCGCCAATAGTTCCTCGATCCGCGCCTTGTTCACATCGGCAACAATGATCTCGCCCACCTCTTGGTAGACGTCACTGAAAATACCGTGGGACTTCATCTTGTCGGTCTGATAGACGTTGTCCTCGGTGGGGGTGACGTAGTACACGATCTCGGCCTTGAACCGATGAATCAGCCATAGGTGAATAACGTCCATCAGCCGCTTTTGCCGTAATTTCTCGGCGAAGGTGTTCTGGTCGCGCACCGTAAGGATGCTTCGTCCGTGCCGATCCTTAATGGGATCGACCACCACGTTGGCCAACGGCTCCTCGCCGGCGCCATAGATGCCAAGGTCGAGCACATCAGAGCCGGCACGCCTCGGCCGCAGCTGCACCCTGAGCTTCTCGGGGAGCTGGTTGTGCTCGCTCCACAGTGCCAGCCAGTCTTCCAGTAGTTTCTTGGGCACCTCAGTCTGGACGAGATGCTGATGCTGGGTGGAACCCTTGCCCATGGATTTCGTTGTTGCGGTACGCCCGGAGGAGGCGGCCAGCGCGGCATCGCTGCGAGGTCCACCCACGAGCGTTTGCGGCGTGCGATATGGCGATTCGACCAGCCGCATCTTGCGTTGCAGCCGCGCCAGCGCCAGCATGCCTTCCTGACGTAGCGCCGTGGCGAACTCCTCTGAGGCGACACCGTCAACTTGGTGACCGCCGTAGGTGATGAAGTTGAAGACAAATCCCATCTTGCCCAATTCCTCAGGGAACCCGCGCATTTCCTCGTCGGTCATTCCGGTGGTGTCCCAGTTGAAGGACGGGGAGAGGTTGTAGGCGAGCATCTGATCGGGGTAGACGGCGTGGACCGCGTCGGCGAACTTCTTGGCGTCGGCCAAGTCGGCGGTCTTGGTCTCCATCCAGAGGATATCGGCGAACGGGGCGGCGGCCAACGACTTGGCGATGGCGTACGGAATGCCGCCGCGCACCTGGTAGTAGCCCTCCGGCGTCTTGACGCGCTCGCAGTCCCAGGCCACATCGGCCCCCAACTTCTTGGCCATCTCCTGCGCGGAGTACAGCGAAGCCCGCTCGGCAAACTCTCGCCATTCGGCGACGCTCATGTCGGCCGGCTCACCTTCTCGCTCACGGAACTCCAGAAGCTCCGCCACCGCACCACCGTAAGTGTTCAGTCCGGCGTCTTCCTGCCAAGCATCCACGAAACGGGACTGCACGGTGTCGAACACCTCATCGACCGAAGACGTGGAAGTGTCGATGCCCTCGCGCCACGCGGCAACGGTCTCGTCGATCAGCGCCAACAGTCCTTGATGCTCCAACCAAGTTTCGGCGGTGGCGTACTCGCCGTCGGGGAGTGCGTATAGCTGATGTCCGTTGAGTTCTGCCATCCCCTTGTCGTGGAATCGCCGCACCATGGCCAGGAAGCACGACTTGTACGAGGGAATGTTCAGATTGGTGGCGCCGAGCAGGAAAGGTTGATCGCGTTCGTCGGCTCGGCTATCGATGAGATTGGCCGCCTCGGCATCGGTGCGCGCGACGATAATCCCGGGCACCTTCATGATGTCCAGCTGGAACCGGGCAGTGTTGAGCCGCTTGATCTGCTCGTCGGAGGGCACCAGCACCTTGCCACCCTGATGGCCGCATTTCTTCGTCCCGGGACGTTGGTCCTCGATGTGGTAGCCGGGCACCCCCGCCTCGACAAAGCGGCGGATTAGGTTGCGCACGTGCGGATCACCGCCGTGGCCGGTGTCGGCGTCGGCGACGATGAAGGGCCGGTAGTCATATGCGGGCGTTGTGCTGCGTTGTTCCGGGGTCATCCGCAGCCTCAGATACTGCTGGTTGCGGTCTGCGGTCAATAACGCCCGAACCAGACCCGCCGCCTCCTCGGGCACCTGGCTTAGCGGGTAACTTGCGAGGTCGGGGCCCGGGTCCTCACTGATGGAACCCTTAGCTGAGGTTGCCCAGCCGCCCAGATAGATGCCCTCGATACCCATTCGCTTCATCGCCACGGCCTGACCGGGCGAGTAGGGGCCGAAGGTGGTGATGCTCTTGCCCCGCGCGAACAGGTCCCGCAGGTGCGGGTAGAACTCGGTTGCCGCTTCTCGGGCGACGGGGTAGTCCGCGGGAATCGTGCCACGCTGCTCGGCGACTTGGCGCGCCGTATAGAGGCGAATGATCCCGTCGAAGCGCTGGCTATCGAAGTAGCTCTGTGTGTCAGCCAGATCTTGCTCGAACGGCGTCTGGTTCTTGGGGTCAGCGTCGGTGATGGCCATAACTCACAGTACGACGCGGGCCGGGCGAGCGGGAACGATTCGGACTTGGGGAGGCGGGCGGGAATCACCGCGGAGGCGGGCGGGAATCACCGCGGAGGCGGGCG
>JBMYXJ010000142.1:0-6716 GCA_049608285.1 Mycobacterium sp.
GGAGCCGGTCGGTGGCGAACAACGAGTTCGTCGGCCGGGGCGCTCACGACTGCGATCGTAGGCTGTGCTGATGACGATCCCCCCGTCGCTACTGTCCTGCCCGCTGAAATGACCACCGGCCGACTGCTCATCGCGGCCACGCCGCTGGGCCAGCCGTCGGACGCTTCGGCCCGCCTGGTGCAGGCTCTGGGCAGCGCCGACGTGATCGCCGCCGAAGACACTCGGCGGATCCGCACGCTGGCTCAAGCGTTAGAGGTCGGCCTCGTTGGCAGGGTTGTCAGCCTGTTCGACCAGAACGAGGCGTCCCGTGTGCCAGCGCTGGTGGATGACATCCGGAGCGGATCGGTGGTGTTGCTGGTCAGCGACGCCGGCATGCCGTTGATCAGCGACCCCGGCTACCGGCTGGTGGCGGCCTGCATCGAGCATGAGCTGGCAGTGCAGTGTCTGCCTGGCCCGTCTGCGGTGACGACTGCGCTGGTCGTTGCCGGGCTGCCGTCAGAGCGGTTCTGTTTTGAGGGGTTCGCGCCGCGCAAGAAATCGGCACGGGCGTCGTGGTTGCGGTCGCTGGCCGCAGAGCCCCGGACATGCGTGTTCTTCGAGTCGCCCCGCAGGCTTGCGGACTGCCTTCACGACGCCGTCGACGTCCTGGGGTCCGAGCGCAGAGCGGTGGTCTGCCGGGAGCTGACCAAGACCCATGAAGAGGTCGTGCGGGGCTCACTCGGCGAGCTCGCGCAGTGGGCTGCTGACGGGGTGCTGGGGGAGGTCACCGTGGTGGTGGCGGGCGCAACGCCGAAGGCTGACCCCGACGCTATGGTGGCCGAGGTGAACCGTCTGGTCGACGGCGGAATGCGGGTCAAGGACGCCTGCGCGCAGGTGATCGCTGCGAATCCCGGCGCCCCGTCGCGCCGCGAGCTTTACGAAGCGGTTCTGCGTGCTCGGGACTGAGCACTGTCGCCAGCTCGACCGATGATGGGGATCGCCTTGTGCAGGCATTCTTCCCACTCGCGGGCCGGGACGGAGTCGGCCGTGATCCCGCCTCCGACTCCGAGTATCGCGGTTCCATCGGCAGCGAACTCCACTGTGCGAATCGCCACGTTCAGCTCGCAGCCAGCCATAGGTGATGCCAAACCAACTGTGCCACAATAGACCCCGCGGCGGCGCGGCTCCCATCCGGTCAGCAGTTCACGGGCCCGCGTCTTCGGTGTGCCGGTCACCGACGCCGGGGGGAAGGTCGCGTCGAGCACGGCCGTCATCTTCAGCTCGACTGGCACTTGCGCCGACACCGTGGAAACCAGATGCCACACCCCCGGCGCCGGCCGCACCGCGAGCAGCTCATGCACCGACACCGTTCCGGTGCGTGCTATCCGTCCGAGGTCGTTGCGGACCAGGTCGACGATCATGATGTTCTCTGCGACGTCTTTGACCGATGCCCGCAGGCCTGCCGGGTCGGCATGAGCGGGCAGCGTGCCTTTGATCGGGCTCGAAGTGACAGATTCCCCGCGGCGGCGCAGGAACAACTCCGGCGATAACGAGGCCACCGCACCCCAGTCACCGGCGACGTAGGCCGCGCGCGCGGGTGCGGTGCGTGCTACAGCGTTGAGGAAGAAGTCCAAGGGGTCGCCGTCGAGCACTCCGGTGAACTGAGTGCACACGCAAGCCTGGTACACCTCGCCGGCGCCGATCGCTTCCAGGCAGGCGAGCACGCCACGGTGATGGGCCGCCCGGTCGGCTTCGCCCCAGTCGATGACGGTGTCTCTATGGATCGGGGGTGTCTGCAGCGCGTCGGCAATCCAGTCCGAGAGCGCTGCGCCTGACAGGCTTTCGTGCCACCAGGTGCCGTTCGCGTCACATCGCAGCACGGTGTCCGACCAGCCGCCGGCGGCGCGCGGGATTCGCGGCCCCTGTCCGTCGGCTGCGCCGTCGGGGTAGGACAGGTAGCCGAACCAGCCGCCCCCGACAGGCCCATCGACGTGGTTCCCGGGCGCTATGTGGTTCCCGGGCGCTGCGTCGAAGACGTCGCTGGTCGCCACCTCGGATGCTTGCAGTGTTGGCGCGATGACCGCCCGTGATCCGAACCATTCACCGATGAGGGCGGCGGGCGCAGCTAAGCCGAGTCGCGTCGTGGCCGCAGCAAGGACACTCAGCACCGACGGTGCACTGCCCAAGTTGCCGAGTCGCTCAATGCGCACCGGCCCAGCTTTTCATGCCTGGCTGAACTTAGCCGCCGCGTGGGCTAGGCCTATTTGTCTGGGCACTTTGTCGGGGCACGGTCGCGGTGGCCAGCTTCTCGCCATGGTGAGTGTCTTGTATAAGGAGAAAGTTCAGTCCGATTGGTAGCGCGGGAAGACCCCGATAGGCGCGGGAAGCGTCGAGCCGGGCTCTAACGGCGTCTGTACTGCCGTGAACGCCCGTCGATCAGCTGGCTGGCCGAGCAGGTCGAGCAGCTTGGCCATCGACTCCGGCATCACAGGCTGGCTCAGCAGCGCAGCGATGCGCACCACCTCCAGCGTCGTGTACAGCACTGTGCCGAATCGCAGCTGCGCCTCTTCGGTGTCGGTCTTGCGTAGCACCCACGGCTCCTGGGCCGAAAAATACCGGTTGGCTGCCCCCAGCACCGACCAGATCGCTTCGAGGGCCAGGTGCATTGCGGGTACCTCAAAATGTGCACGGACCTTCGGCAACAGGTCGCCGGCGGTAGTCAGTAGTTCCTGGTCGGCGTCGGTAAACGGGCCCGGATCGGGCACCACTCCATTGAGGTTCTTGTTGACCATCGACAGCGACCGCTGGGCGAGGTTACCGAATTCGTTGGCTAGGTCTGCATTGATGCGCCCGATGATGGCCTCTTCGCTGAAGCTGCCATCCTGCCCGAACGGCACTTCGCGCAGCAGGAAGTAGCGCACCTGATCGAGCCCGAAAGTGTCGACCAACGCGACAGGGTCGACGACGTTGCCAACGGACTTGCTCATCTTTTCGCCGCTGACGAGCAGGAACCCGTGCACGAACACTCGACGGGGAAGTTCGATACCGGCAGACATCAGAAACGCCGGCCAGTAGACCGTGTGGAATCGGATGATGTCCTTGCCGATCATGTGCAGATCGGCCGGCCAGTACTTCCGGAAAATGGCGGAGTCGGTGTCGGGGAAGCCAGCACCGGTCAGATAGTTGGTCAGCGCGTCGACCCATACGTACATGACATGGTCAGGGTGGCCGGGGACGGGCACTCCCCAGTCGAATGTGGTTCGCGAGATCGACAGGTCCCGCAACCCTCCCGACACGAAGCTGACAATCTCATTGCGCCGCACGTCGGGTCCGATGAACTCTGGGTGCGCGGCGTAATGCGCCAGCAGTCGCTCGGCGTAGGACGACAGCCGGAAGAAATATGTCTGTTCCTCGGTCCAGGTCACCTCGGCGCCTGTCTCGATGGAGACACGTGACCCGTCAGGGCGGTTCTCGAGTTCGTCGTCGTTGTAGAAGCGTTCGTCGCGTACCGAGTACCAGCCCGAGTAGGAGTCGAGGTAGATGTCCCCCGATTCGTTCATCGCGTTCCAGATCGCGATGGACGCTTCGATGTGGTCGGCGTCGGTGGTACGGATGAAGCGGTCGAATGTGGCGCCGAGGCGTTCTTGCATCGATTCGAATGCGTCGGAGTTTCGCCGGGCGAGGTCGGCGGTCGGGATGCCCTCGGCGGCGGCAGTTTGCGCCATCTTCAGGCCGTGTTCATCGGTCCCGGTGAGGAAGCGGACATCGAAGCCGTCCAGGCGTTTGAACCTGGCGACCGCGTCGGTTGCGATGTACTCATAGGCATGGCCGATGTGCGGTGTCCCGTTGGGATACGCAATCGCGGTGGTGATGTAGTAGGGCGCACCGGGGGGAGTGGTTCCGGGGGTGCGCGTCCCCGCGCCGGGGGAATTATCCGTCATCAGACAGTCACCTTAAAGTGTGGCCGTGAGTTCCAAACGCGAGCCGCCGCCTATTCCGGACTCCCTGGCACCTCTCGTCGACGCTCACACGCACCTGGATGCATGTGGTGCAGCCGACGCTGAGGATGTGCGCGCGATGCTCGATCGAGCCGCCGCGGCCGGTGTGCGGGCGGCCGTCACCATCTCCGACGACCTGGCCTCGGCACGGTGGACGGTGCAAGCCGCCGATTGGGATCTGCGGGTGTATGCCGCCGTTGCGCTACACCCCACCCGCGCGAACGTCTTGGGGCCCGAGGCCAGGCTCGAGATCGAGCAGCTGGCTGAGCATCCGCGGGTTGTCGCCATCGGGGAGACGGGTATGGACATGTATTGGCCCGGCCGCCTGCAGGGGTGCGCGACGCTCGCCGAACAGCGTGAAGCGTTCGCGTGGCATATCGACCTGGCCAAGCGGACGGGTAAGCCGCTGATGATCCACAACCGCGACGCCGACGCAGAAGTACTCGACGTTTTGCGTGCCGAGGGCGCCCCCGAAACTGTGATCTTTCACTGTTTTTCTTCCGACGCCGTGATGGCGCACACGTGCGTGGAGGCCGGGTGGCTGCTCAGCCTGTCCGGGACTGTGAGCTTCAAAAATGCCCATGCGCTGCGGGAAGCGGCCAAACTGATCCCTGCCGACCAGCTGCTTGTGGAGACGGACGCACCGTTTCTTACGCCACATCCGTACCGCGGAGCGCCGAATGAGCCCTATTGTCTGCCATACACTGTGCGGGCGCTGGCCGATATCGTGGGACGGCCCGCGGAGCTGATCGCCGAGGAGAGTTCAGCGACGGCGGAGCGAGCCTACGGGATGCAGAGTTGCTGAACGTAGACCTTTTCGTTACCGTCTTGTAATCAAATCCGGATCAGCCGCTGCGCTGACCGCAATGCCTTTAGTCGGGTATAGACGACGACGGGATCGACATAATGAATGCTCTAACGAAACTTCATGCCGCGCGCTCGCCCATGTTGCGGGTCGTCATGGCCGCGATCTTGCTGGCTCTAGTATTCGCCGGCGGAGCGGCGGTCGCCGCCCACAAGACTGTGACGCTGACAGTCGACGGTGCGTCGATGACGGTTCCGACGATGAAGAGTCGCGTCATCGACGTTATCCATGAGAACGGTTTCGAGGTCGGCGACCGCGACGATCTGTATCCGGCCGCCGATGCACCGGTCGAGCAGTCCGAGACCATCGTGTTGCGTCGGAGCCGACCCCTGGAAATCTCGACCGACGGTGGAGGCACCGAGCAGGTCTGGACCACCGCGTCGACCGTGCAGGAGGCGCTGGCCCAGCTGCACATGACCGACAAGGCGCCGTTGGCGGCCTCGCGCGGCGCCCGCGTCCCGCTCGAGGGTATGTCGCTGCCGGTGGTCAGCCCCAGGACGGTTCAGTTGAACGACGCTGGAGCGATTCGCACCGTCCATCTCGCCGCACCGACCGTGGCCGCGTTGTTGGACGCCGCAGGAGTGCCCCTGCAGCAAAGCGATACGGTCACTCCCGCCGCGTCTTCTCCCGTCGTGGAAGGCATGCAGATTCAGGTCACCCGGATCCGGGTCGCGAAAGTCACCGAGCGCTTGCCGCTCGCCCCGGTTGACCAGCGCATCGAAGATGTGACGCTCAACATGAGCCGTCAGATCGTCGAGGACCCGGGTACCCCGGGGACTCAGGACGTTACGTTCGCGGTCGCCAGCGTCGACGGGGTTGAGACAGGCAGGCTGCCAGTAGCCAATGTCGTCGTTTCTCCGGCCCGCGCCGGGGTGCTGAGAGTGGGTGCGAAGCCGGGTACCGAGGTGCCCCCGGTCTCCAACGGAGCAACCTGGGACGCGCTGTCGGGCTGCGAAGCGGGCGGGAACTGGGCGATAAACACCGGCAATGGATATTTTGGTGGGGTCCAATTTGACCAAAACACATGGGAACGTAGTGGTGGTCTGCGTTATGCTGCGAGGGCGGATCTAGCAACGCGAGAAGAGCAGATCGCGATTGCTGAAGTAACCCGGTCGCGTCAAGGTTGGGGGGCGTGGCCGACCTGTAGCGGGAGGATCGGAGTGTCGTGACCATTCGGCTTCTTGGACGTACTGAGATTCGCCATCTGGCAAAGTCTATAGGGTTTCGGCCGCGCAAGTCTTTCGGTCAGAACTTCGTCCACGACGCCAACACTGTTCGCCGAATCGTGTCGTCCTCCGGGGTCAACCGTGCCGATCATGTGCTCGAGGTCGGTCCCGGGCTGGGTTCGTTGACCTTGGCGCTGCTCGATCGTGGAGCCAAGGTGACTGCGGTGGAGATCGATCCGGTACTGGCTCGCCAGCTGCCGACCACGATCGCGGACCACTCACACAGCGAGATCAACCGGCTGACGGTGCTTAACAGCGACATTCTGACGGTCACGAAATCGGATCTGGCCGAAATGCCGACCGCCCTGGTAGCGAACCTTCCGTACAACATCGCCGTTCCCGCGTTGTTGCACCTGCTGGCGGAGTTCCCATCGATCCGCACCGTAATGGTGATGGTGCAGGCGGAGGTCGCCGAGCGGCTCGCCGCCGAACCCGGCGGCAAGGATTACGGCGTACCCAGCGCAAAGGTGCGATTCTTCGGTAACGTCCGTCGCTACGGCACCGTCTCGCCCACTGTGTTCTGGCCGATTCCGCGGGTCTATTCCGGCCTGGTGCGTATCCACCGGCACGAAACCTCGCCGTGGCCGACCGACCCGGAGTTCCGCGAGCAGGTGTTCGAGCTGATCGACGTGGCCTTTGCCCAGCGCC
>JBMYXJ010000143.1:0-6693 GCA_049608285.1 Mycobacterium sp.
AAGCGGGTTCCGCGCCCCCCTGCGATGATCGAACCGGATGCCAGCGATCACCGCAAGTTCCGCAGCGCGACCAGCGACACGAGGCCCATGTCGCGTCGCAGTACCGCGGGAGGCAGCACCCGGAAGCCGCGTACACCCGGCCGCCCCGTGGCGACCTGCACGATCTTCCGCGCAATCCGGAAGTCCAGGTCCTTGAGGGCACCCCGATCTGTCGTGGTGTCCAGGACAGCGGACAAGCCGGGGACTGCAAAGGGGTCCGTAACATCCAGCATGACGTTTGCCGCGACCACGAGATGGCGTGCTCGTTCAGTGGCCGACAGCGGCGAGAGGGCGGGGGCGATGGCATCTATTCGGGTCGCGATGCGTCCGACGAAGCGGCGCAACCGATGTGGCGCCAAGGTCATTGCGCCGCCGTGGCCTACCGTCAGGCCAAGCCAGTGGATCCGGTCGGCGCCGCGATAGGCGGGATCGGCCGCGGCGGGTTGGCCAGTCCCGCTGAGGGCGGTACGCCGCTCCTTGGATAGTTTCCTTTTGACACCCAAGTCATCGACCAGTGCATCGATCCGTTTATCTGCTTCGTGGAGCGCGTCGAGGTCCGAATGAGCCACGATGAAATCGTCGTTATATCGGGCGTAGAAGATGCCTTCAATCGCAAAGACTGCCTTGTCCATCGGTACGACTGCCAAATTTCCAAGGATCGGGACAAGAGGGGTGCCCATGGCGGCGCCGTGCAGGCGGGTGAAAAGCGTGCCGTCAGAATCCCGTACGACGGGGCGCGCCAGGGCGCTGATGAGATTCCATGCGTTATACCCGATCTCGCCGTTGGGGTTGCCAAGCGCGGCTACGTCTCGCAGGATGCGCCACAGCGCTGAGTGGGGACCGACTGGGAGATCGTCTCCGTAGCGTTCGAAATCGGATTGCAGAACGTACAGAGGCGGGCCTTGTACTCCTACCCGTTTGCGGTGAGAACGGACGAACGCGGCAAGGTTCCGCATGGCTGTCACATTCGTCAAACCGGGGAGATAGGAGTAGACACCGGGGAGGCCGTAGCAGCGCGCATTGTGCGAAAGAAGCTGAAAGAGTGCAGAACCGACTACGTGGTCGACGAAGGTGGGCAGATGGGCCGCGCGGCGCTTGCCTTCGGTTTCAAGAAACCAGAGGTCGACAGGCTGTGGCTGGTATTCGCCGGCGGCTATGCTGCTGGCGATTGCCCTGGAAAGAGCCTGACGTTCGGTGGCGGTTCTGAAGTAAGTGACTCCCGCTTCGGCCTCGCCGAACGCTAATCCGCGCTGACTCCTTTTCTCGAAAATCCGCAGGATGGTTTCTTCATAGGTAGTCGGGTCTGTCAGGAGACTCTCTATGTCGAGCGGTTCAGCCATCGGGGGCGCTCCCTGCAGTTTGCATGTTGGCCCAGCTGACATTCCACGCCTTCACGATCCGGAGCCAGCTTTCGAATAGCTCAGCCTCAGGATCGGGCGGCAAAAGAAACAGCAGGCGCAACTCTCCCCGGTGAAAGATCGGCGTGAGCCAGCGTCCGGACAACGGAACGACGGTAGCGCCGTCTTCAAGGCCCTTGATCGCTGCCGGCAAGGCCCCGGCCAGCTGACTTTGCTCGAGTTTCTGCATGTCCTGCGTTCCTTCGAGCGTTTCCAGGTCGAAGACAATGCCGTCTACAAAAAGCAACCGATATTTGGAGATGAGGATTTCTGGTCCGTCCTGCTGTGCCATCACCTCAGCTAGTGGCTGTATCCAATTTCGGGCGACGAGACGGTCAAGCGCATCTCGTCCGCTTTTTATCGGCGCCTGTAGGAACCTGCCGTGGTTGGCCGCCCCGCCAGTGACCAACTGAAGCTCCAGATGAGGCTGCGAGTCGGCCTCATCTTTAGAGGTTCGCTTGTAATAGACGAGTGAGGTCGAGGACCGGAACGCAAAGTAACCCTTGCCGCCAAAGGTCTGCTGCATCAGCTTGATTACGGCGGATCTTTGTTGTGACGGGATCCATTGCGGGATCGCGACCGTGCCGACAAGTACCGGCCCTGGCTCTCGGGCAAGCGCGCCCATCCAATCTCCCATCGTCAGCAGCGTGGGGAGTGGGCTCTGGACGTCTCGAGAATGCTGCAGGTTGATCAGAACGATGAGCAGCGTGATCATCGCCGCGGTGATCTCGAGGAGATCGGAGGCCGGATGCGGGTCAAGCCATACGAGCCACAACAAACCGATCAGAAATGCGACAGTCGCGATGAGTGTGCCGAAACGGCCTTCGGCGAAGAGGCGGATTTGGTAAATGCCGGTCAGGCTGCGAACGAGAAAGAGCGGCAGGAGCGCGAGCAGGAAGCTGATCGGAATCTCGTCCAGGACGAACAGCCCGAGTGCGGCTGCCAACGACCAGAAGAACACGGCGATGACAGGAGTCTGCGGAAAAACAAGAGTCGTAACTCGCGGAGTGCCGGGTTGCGTCGCAGACGGACGAAGTCGAAATAGAAAAGGACACTGCCGTCGTAGGCGCCACGAAACAACGGCAGGATCAGGTAAAAAAACTGGAAGGCATCGATATTCCGCCAGGCCGCAACGCTTTCGGTGAGGTCAAGGGCCCGAGTGTTCGTCCCGTAGATGCCAAGGATCGCCAGAACGATTACGGCGTCGAGGCGCAAACCAAGTCCGGCCAGCGTTGTCTTGAGGCCTAGCCAGGGCGGGATGCGCGGGAGTAGCCGCCTCGGGTTGTGAGCTGTTCCCGCGAATTTCGGCCACAAGCCCATCAGCCGATAAATCTTGTGCGTGTAGTGAACGGTGATCCAAGTACCCAGCGCATTCGAGGCGATGATGGCAATGATGAGCGCGGCAGTTGGGTAGAGATACAGGCCAACGCTGAGCACTACTAGCTGCAGGGTGGTCGGCGCGAGCATTGACCAGAAAGGTCTGTAGATGCGTCGTGTGGCGTATATGCCGGAATGAAGTGTCCGGACGGGGAAGCCGACCGCAAGCTCTAGGACAACCAGCATCGCGTAGATGTGCCCGATCACTCCGTGATCGGGCGGAAACAGGAGCACTAAGGCGGTAGCGCCAACGATGGTCAATACCGATGCCGCGACTACCGAGAGGACTAGCCAGGAGCCGATTTCGCGCTCGGCTGCGTCTCGTCCCTCTGACCCGGAGAACCCCCTGAGCCGTTCACGCATGACCTCAAGAAGTCCCCACCAGCCGCCGCTGATGATCAGGCTGCCGACGCGGAGGACGATGACGGTAAATGCCACCAGTCCGCCGAGGCTGGACAGGAGAATCAGGAACTCTATGACGTGGACGCCGAATCGCACCGCGTCGAGCAGGATCGCGTAGCGCAAGCGGTAACGGAAATATGCGAAGATTTTGCCGGTGAGAAGGCTGGTGTAAAGGGAGACCATCTGGTTGTCCCGGCGCGCCGAGCGCTCAAACCAGCGGTCGATGCTGTTCACCGGACAGGACCCATCGGGAGCTTTACCAACAGCGGGGGCCTCTGTGCACGTCGATGGCGGCAAATTCGAATGGCGATTTCGGGACCTTTCGCCGGCGATCTGTCAACCTCGATGCGTCCTTGACGCGTCGTTGTGGAACGCAGGACTGCCGTTTTCCGTTCAGGCTACAGTGCGGATGTCCACCGCTCTGTCGCCTAGTTGAGAAGAGTGCGCCGTGAAGCAGCGAGGCAGTGTGGCGGTGTACTCCATTTCGGCTGGATTGGCGGCGATCGTCGTCGCGCTCGTCGCCTACAGCTTGCTCGTGGTCGATCGCTCGCCCGGTTCGACCGTGCTCGGGCCCGGAACCAGCAGCTCAAGCCTTCTTGCTGTGACCTGGGGGCCCAGTCTTTGCCAGCTTCAGCCGTCCAGCAAGGGGTGCACAAGCGGTCATGTTGGCAACTTGGGGCAGACATTTCTTCTGCACGGCCTCTGGCCCCAGCCGCCCATCGAACAATTCTGTGCCGTGCCGAAGCGCGTCGCCGACCTGGTCAGTGACCTACAAAATGAGGACATGCCGTCGGTGAGTCTCCCGGAGGACGTGCGTGCGGATTTAGAGTCGGTGATGTCTGACGCCGCGGTCATGGTGCCCCACGAGTGGTACACCCATGGCACCTGTGCCGAGGTCACGCCGTCTGTGTATTTCAGCGATGCGGTCATGCTCACCGAGGAGGTCAGAAAGATCCTCGATCCGGTGTTCGAGCAGGCCCGGGGCCAGCGATTGTCGCCCAGCACGGTGCGTGACCGGTTCGATGCCGAGTTTGGCGAGGGGGCGGGCCAGCGAGTCGGCCTTGTTTGTGGTGCGGTCGATGGGCAGGAGGCCTTGGTTTATCAAGTGCACCTGTCGCTTCCTCCGGTCGCCGAGCTAAGAGCCGCGGAGAACACATTGCCGCTGGCGGACTTGCTCCCGAAAGGCCCAACGGTGTCCGCCGGGTGTTCGGATGGAAGCGTGCCATGAGGGAGTGGCTGTTACACGAAATCTGTCGCACGCCGCTTGCCCGCGTCGCGAACAGTGATTGTCGGGCCGCGCTGCCATGATGGTCGGCATGTCCCCACAGGCCTCGCGTGACGGGCTGCTGGGCGACCTCGACGACGAGCAGCGCGAGGCCGTGCTCGCCGCTCGCGGACCGGTCTGCGTGCTCGCCGGCGCAGGTACCGGCAAGACCCGCACCGTCACCCGCCGCATTGCCCACCTGGTGACCGCAGGCCATGTCGCTCCGGCGCAAGTGCTCGCTGTGACGTTCACCCAACGGGCGGCGGGGGAGATGCGCAGCCGGTTGCGGGCGCTCTGCGGCGACGAGGCTGGAACGGGCACCGAAGCGGTGCAGGCGATGACGTTCCATGCCGCCGCGCGCCGCCAGCTGGCGTACTTCTGGCCGCGGGTGGTGGGCAATACCGAATGGAAGCTACTGGACACCAAGTTCTCGATCGTCGCCCAGGCTGCCAACCGTGGCGGATTGCCGACCAGCACCGATGACGTACGTGACATCGCCGGCGAAATCGAGTGGGCCAAAGCCTCTTTGATCACTCCCGAGGACTACGCATCGACGGTCGCCGAGGCCGGGCGTGACATCCCCTTCGACGCGGAGAAGGTCGCTGCGGTTTACGCCGGCTATGAGGCGCTCAAAGCGCGCGGTAACGATCTCGTGTTTCTGGATTTCGATGATCTGCTGCTTCACACCGCCGCCGCGATCGAAACCGATGCGGCGGTGGCCCAGGAGTTCCGTGACCGCTACCGCTGCTTCGTGGTCGACGAGTATCAGGACGTCACCCCGCTGCAGCAGCGGGTGCTGGACGCGTGGCTTGGCAATCGTGATGATCTCACCGTCGTCGGCGATGCGAACCAGACCATCTACTCGTTCACCGGCGCCTCACCGCGTTACCTGCTCGACTTCTCCCGGCGGTTCCCCGACGCTGCGGTGGTCCGGCTGGAACGCGACTATCGCTCCACCCCGCAGGTGGTGTCTTTGGCCAACAGGGTCATCGCCGCTGCGCGAGGCCGGATGGCGGGTAGCAGGCTGCACTTGGTCGGTCAGCGTGCAGCCGGACCGGAGCCGACGTTCAATGAATATCCCGATGAGGTCGCCGAGGCGGCGGCAGTGGCCCGTAACGTCAAGAAACTTCTCGAATCCGGTACCGCCGCTTCGGAAGTGGCGGTGCTCTACCGCATCAATGCGCAGTCGGAGGTCTACGAAGAAGCGCTCACCGAAGTCGGTGTTCCCTACCAGGTCCGCGGCGGTGAGGGGTTCTTCAGCCGCCAGGAGATTCGGCAGGCTCTGTTGGCCTTGCAACGCGCGGCTGAACGGGAGCCCGGGCTTGCCGAGGGTGCGCCGGCCGACGTCGTGCGTGCAACGCTGGAGCCGCTGGGATTGACTGCCGAGCCGCCGTCAGGGAGCCGTGCGCGGGAGCGCTGGGAGGCGCTGGCCGCGCTGGCGCGCCTCGTCGATGAAGAATCAGCTCAGCGTCCGCAAATTGACCTTCCTGCCCTGGTAGCCGAGCTGCGCCGACGCGCTGATTCCCGGCACCCGCCGGTGGTGGCCGGCGTCACGCTGGCTTCGCTGCATGCCGCCAAGGGTTTGGAGTGGGATGCGGTCTTCCTAGTGGGGTTGACAGACGGTACGTTGCCGATCTCGCACGCGCTTTCCCGGGGCGCGGACAGCGAGCAGGTGGAGGAGGAGCGGCGACTGCTATATGTCGGAGTCACCAGGGCGCGAATGCATTTGGCGCTTAGCTGGGCACTGGCGCGAACCCCGGGTGGACGGCAGGGGCGACGTCCGTCACGATTCCTCAACGGCATCACGCCCCACTCGCAGCGCGACGCTGGCCCCAGTCGGTCGCGCAAGCCCCGCGGCCCGGCGCCGCGCTGCCGCGTCTGCAACGCCGCGCTGACCGTGCCCGCGGCGATCATGCTGCGCCGGTGTGAGAGCTGCCCGTCTGACCTCGACGAAGAACTGCTCGCTGAGCTCAAGGAGTGGCGGCTGAAGATGTCCAAGGACATGAGCGTGCCGGCCTACGTGGTATTCACCGACAACACATTGATCGCGATTGCAGAGTCGCTGCCGACCGACGATGCTGCCCTGGTTGCGATCCCGGGCATCGGCGCGCGCAAGCTCGAACAATTCGGACCCGATGTGCTCGCGATGGTTAAGGATCGCCAGGGTTCGACCTAGGTTCCAGCTAAAACTGCAGGTCAGAAAATCACTTGTGG